>DRKE01000052.1 GCA_011051925.1 Deltaproteobacteria bacterium | reverse complement strand
GGGAAGCGCTGCGCGAACTCGATGCGATCGAACGCGGGCTCGCCGACGAAGACCCGGAAGCGCCCGCCTCGAGTGCCGTGGTCCTGCGCCGCACCGCGCTCCACATCGAGGCGCGCGAGCGGGTCGCGGGTCTTTCGGGCGAGGCCTGGCTGCATTTTCTCGACGAGCATGCCCCGGGCAGCGACTTCACGACCGGCGTGGGACCGCGGCTGCTCGAACTTCCCTATGCCCCGCCCGATGGAATCGCTCCGAACGACCCGGTCGTCGCGGAACTCCTCGCCCGCGCCCGCCACTGGATCCGAGTCCACCGTGCTTGAATTCGCCTGCCCATGGGCCTTCGCCCTCCTGCTGGCCCCACCCGTCGTCTGGCTGATCTCGCCGGTCCACCGGGAGCCCGCCCGTGCGATCCGCTTCCCCTTCTTCCGGCTGATGGCCGAGATCCTGGGTGAGAACCCGGATGAGGGTTCCGTCGTGCGCCGCCGGATCCCGTTGCAATGGCTTTTCGCGGGCATCGCCTGGATCCTGATCGTCGCGGCGGTCGCGAAACCGGAATGGGTCGGACATCCGATCGAACGCGTCCAGACGTCGCGCGACGTCATGCTCGCCCTGGACCTCTCGGGCTCGATGGACGAGCACGACTTCCGGACCGCGGACGGTGAGACGATCCAGCGACTCGCGGCCGTGAAGAAGGTCGTGGGTGATTTCATCTCGGAGAGGGAGGGAGACCGGGTCGGACTGATCGTATTCGGGACCCGGGCCTTCATCCAGGCTCCCTTCACGCAGGACCTCTCCACGGCACGGGACCTGCTCGAAGCGACCGAAGTCGGGATGGCCGGGCCCAACACGGCCCTGGGCGATGCCATCGGGGTCGCCATCCGCAGTTTCGAGGCCAGTGCCGTCGAGAAGCGTCTTCTCGTCCTCCTGACCGATGGGAGCGATACGGGAAGTCGGATGACGCCCCGAAATGCCGCGGAAGTCGCACGCCGACGAGGCGTGGTCATCCATACCATCGGCGTGGGGGATGAAGCGGGCTCGAGTGACGATCGGGTCGACTTCGAAACGCTTCGAGCCATCGCCGAGATCGGCGGAGGCCATTTCTTCGAGGCAGGAGACGAGTCCGGTCTCGCGTCGGTCTATCGCGAGATCGATCGGCTCTCGCCCCGCGAAGTGAAGGTGGTCTCCCATCGGCCCCGTTTCGCGCTGACCCATTGGCCGGCCGGCGCCGCGGCGCTGGTCGGCATCGCCTTCTACGGCTTGATGGCGATCCTCGATCTCGTGAGGAAGCGGGCATGATCGGCTTCCCGGACGGACTCGGGGATTTCCATTTCCTTCGGCCCCTCTGGTTGCTCCTCGTACCGATCCTTCTGGCCTTTGGCGCCTGGGCCCGCCGTCGTGAGCGAACGATCCAGCCCGGTGCAGGCGTGATCGCCGACCATCTGCTCGCCGCCCTCACGGTCGACCGCGCGACACGGCGACGCATCCGCCCCTCGGATTTCATGATCGCGGCGGCCGGTCTCTGCGCGCTGGCCGCTGCCGGCCCCGCCTGGAGGCCGGCCGAGTCGCCCTTCTTCCGCGAGCGGGCCCCGATCGTCGTCGCACTCGAGACCACGGCCAGCATGCTCGAGACGGATGTCGCTCCCACGCGTCTCGAACGGGCGCGGCAGAAGATCCTCGACCTGCTCGATCTGCGAACGGGAGCCCGAACGGGGCTCGTCGCCTATGCCGGATCGGCACATGAGGTCGTTCCCCCGACCGATGATCCGACCCTGCTCAAGAACTTTCTCGAAGGGCTCGAACCCGCGATCATGCCCCTTGCCGGAGACGAAACGGCCGAAGCCATCGGGTTGGCCAGAACGATGCTCGAAGGCGAGCCCCTGCGAGGCACGGTCGTGCTCGTGACCGACGGGATTCCCGGGTCACAGCGCGCATCGCTTCTCTCCGATAAAGCTGGCGACGCCCCCGATCTCGCGGTCCTCATGGTGGGCCGGAGGGGAACGGAGCCCGATACGCCCGCCGGAACGCTGTCACGTCGTGAGCTCGAGGAACTCGGCATCCCGACCATCCGTGCGACCGTCGATCGCAGCGACGTCGAACGCCTCGTACGGCGGATCCGGTCCAATCGTCTGCGCGTCGGAGACGACGGCATTCCCCGCTATCGCGACGAAGGCCATTGGCTCGTTTCCGTCGCCGCCGTGATCGGCCTCCTCTGGTTTCGGCGGGGCTTCACGATGCAGTGGGCCGTCCTGGTCTTTCTCTGCGTCGGACTCGCGCGACCGGTTCCGGCCCATGCGGAGGGGGGACTGGTCGGAGTCTGGCTGACCCCGGACCAGCAGGGACGCCTCCTGCTCGAGCGGGGGGATGCGGCCGGGGCGGCTCGACGTTTCCAGGATCCGATGTGGCGGGGAATCGCCGCCTATCGCGCTGGCGACTTCGAAGCAGCCGCCGAGGCCTTCCGGTCCGTCGAAACGGCCGATGGCGCATTCAATCTCGGAACGACCCTGATCCGGCTTCGTGAGTTCGATCGCGCCCTCGAAGCCTATGACCATGCCCTGTCCCTCGACCCGGGCCATCTTCCCGCCCGCGTGAACCGGGAGCGGGTCGAGAGGATTCTCGCGCTGCTCGAGGAGATGCGCGAGGACTCGGACACCGGGGGCAAGCTCGAAGCCGACGAGCTGCGCTTCGATCTCGACGAAGGCGAGGGCAAGCGGGTCGAGATCGACGAGGCGACGCGGATCGATCCCGACTCGGCCGAAGAGTGGATGCGTCTGGTCGAGACGCGGACCCGGGACTTCCTCGAGATGCGCTTCGCGATCGACCTGCAGCATCGGCAGGCGGAAAAGGAATGATGCGCTGGATTCCCTTCGCCCTGGCGGCTTGCGTGCTGCTCTTCGGACCGAGCGATTCCCGCGCGCTCGAACCCGACCCCCGACCGATCGTGCGGGCCGAGATCCGGCCGGAGCGAGCCGTCGTCGGCTCCCCGATCCACCTCTCCATCACGGTGCTCGTCCCGACCTGGTTCACCCATGCCCCGGACTATCCGGATCTCGAGCTGGCGGGGCTCGTCGTCCGGCTGCCTCCCGACAGTTCGAGCAATGTCCAGGAGACCCTCTCGGGCACCGTCTATTCCGGGATCGTCCGCGAGTACGTCCTTCGGCCCCAGCGCGAAGCGGACTACGTCCTCGACGGTCGGCGCCTCGGAGTCCACTATGCGGACCCCGAAACGCGGCGATCGGTCGACGTCGAGCTGCCCCTCCCGGCGATCCGATTCCGCGGGATCATCCCGCCCCCGGCCGCCGACCTCGATCCCTTCGTCGCGACCGACCGGCTCAGTCTCGAACAGACGATCGAAGGCGGTTCGGGCACGCTCCGGGTCGGCGATGCCGTCACGCGAACCCTCCGGATCCGCGCGCGCAACCTGCCCGCGCTCTTCCTGCCGCCCCTCCTCGAGGATCAGCCGGGAATCCCGGGGCTTCGCGCCTATCCGCGCAATCCCGTGACCACGGACATCCCCGGCAGGAGACCGGGCCACCCGACCGGAAGCCGCCTCGAGGCCGTGACCTACGTCATCGAAGAACCCGGCGAATACACCCTGCCCGCCGTCTCCCTTCGCTGGTGGAATCGACGCACGGGATCGATCGAGACCGCGACGGTCGAGCCCCTCGACTTCTCGGTCGTCGCGGGCCAGACCGGTCTCGAGCTCGACCCGCCACCCGGCCGGGCCGAGCGCTCGATGCGGAACCCCGGCCTGCTCTTCGTGGGTTTCTTCGCGCTTCTCGTGATCGGCTGGACGATCCGGGAACGGATTCGTCGATTCGCCGCGCGATCATGGGCATGGTTCACGCGACGGACGACCTCCGAACCCGTTCGATTCCGGAGGTTGTTGCGCGCCGTGGGTCGGGATGACGCCCGAGCGATCCAGGAAGGCCTCGATGCCTGGCTCGGCTCGATTGGCCTCCGCCCCCCGACGCTGTCATCATTGGGAAGAGAGGGGGACTTCGAATTGTTGATCCGATCCATGCAGCCGGTCGAACGCAGGCTCTATCTCGAAACGACCGACCCGACCGACGTGCCGCGAATCGACGCCACGACCCTTCGCCGAGCGCTGCGGCAGGCACGCCGGAAGTTGCTCGGTGCGAGTCGGCGTCCGGTGTCCCGCCATTCCCTTCCGCCCTTGAACCCGCGATGAGGGTCGACGAAGGACGACGCCCACCCTCCCGGCGCCATCTCGCACTCTTCACCGTCGCGCTCTTCGTCCTTTCGAGCGCCGGCTGCGCGACCCCTCCCGGAAGCGGGACGGCGGACGCGATTGCGCAGGATTCCGCTTCGAAAGCGCCGTCCTACCGGGACATCGACCCATCGCTCTGGATCGAAAGCCCGGAGACCCGCGCCCTCGACCCCCACGACGGATTGATCCAGCCCTTTCGCGATCGGAAGGCCCGCGACCGGGCGGATCCCGAGGCCCCGCCCGCCTTCGAAGGCGAAGACCGGATCGCGAAGGAGGTTCGTGCGACCGACGCGCCCTGGGATCCGCTCGAAGCAGTCCTGCCCCTCGACTGGGACACGATCGAACGGCTCGACCCGGATGGACTCGAGGCCCTTCGACGCAGCGTGCGGTTCCGTCGGGTCCTCTCCCATCCCGATTTCCAGATCGTCGAGGTCGCCCTGGCCGGCGGCGCCCGTCTGCCCGCCCATGCCCTGGCCGAACCCTCGGCCTTCCATGTCCTTTCGGGTGAAGCCGAATTCGAGGTCGCCGACGAATCGATCGAAGCGACGGTCGGAACGACGGTCAAGGTCGAACCCTACGAGGTGCGCGCGATCCGATCCATCTCGCCCGAGCCCCTTCGCGCCCTCTGGTTCCGCTGGGCACCGGGCGGAGACGAGACCTATCTCGATTTCGGCTACTACCTGACCGGAACGAACTTCCATGTCCAACCGCTCGAAGCCACGTTTCCGGAGAATTGGTCCTTCTGGCCCGAAGCGCTTCGCCGGCCCCATCGGGTCGAGCCCCGGAAAACGCCCGACACTCCGTCGGAACCGGCCCCGGAAACGAACGAAGAGGCGTTCCTCGCCCGTCAGCGACAGGCCCTCGGCCTCTACCGGGAGGCCCTTTCCCCGCCGCAACCCCTCTATCCGACCTCTCCCCGGGCGAGTGACGAGACGAAGATCCCCTGGATCGACTTCTCGAACATCGCCGCGGCGGGCTTCTTCTGGGCCGGGGACGCCGCGGCCGCCGGCCACTATCTCGATCGCTGGAACGAGATCGCACGAATGAAGGGGATCTTCCAGGCACGGAATCCCGGAGGCCGATACGACTTCAACTTCTCCTACATCGCTCTCGGGCCCATGGCGAAATACGTCACCCATAGCCATGCCACGCCCGAGTTCTACTACGTCCTCGACGGGGAGACCGAATGGATCATCGAGGGCGACCGTTTCGTCGCGCGCGCGGGCCACGTCTATTTCCATTCCCCGTACGACGACCACGAGATGCGTGGCCTTCTGGAAGGCGTGCCGATGCGGGCGATCACGGGGAGCTGGGCCCCCTTCGGAGACCGGAGCGTCTGGAAACAGCCGGGGTTCCTGCTGGAAGGGCTGCCCGATCCGGACCCGGCGAAGGCCATCCCCGACACTTTCGATTTCCACCGGTTCCCGCGCGAAACCGTCCGATTTCCGGAAGCAGGTCACGCGTCCGATCGGCGATGACTCGTCGTCGTTTCCCGCTTCCTCCGCAAGGCCCGCCACCCGTGCGATCTCTCGTCGGGGGCGGCCCGGCGCAACCGGTGCCCGTCAGGCGTGGGTCTTTCGGACTCCGAACGAGCTGAAGGCGACGAGACAACCTGCCCCGAAGAGCAGGGCCGAAGTCGGCTCGGGAATTGGCGCACTGGCCTGCCGGACGCGAATCCCGGCCGAGAGGAGGCTCTCTGGCCGGATCGCAATACCGAGCGGTTCCGAGAGGATCACGTTCTGGAAGGCCAGCACGCTGACCCCGACTCCGACGGCTTCGAGCTGGAAGCGAGCCAGGATCCCTTCCCCGGTCGCGCCCGCGAAGACCAGACTCGCCAGAGCGACATCGACCTGCGAAGCGCCGGCAGCGAGCTGGACCTCGAAGACCGGCGGAAGCAGGAAATCACCGGCCGACACGGATCGAGCGGCCACGACGCCTCCATCGAATGCGACGTCCATTTCGAACGCATTGAGGGGAGCCGACGGCTCCACGTTCGAAACCACGATATCGACGTCGATCACGGCGCCCAGGTCGACCTCCACGCTCGATTGGACTCCGGCCGTCATGGGATCGAGATCCAGGGCCAGAATGGGGAGCGCCTCCGACGTCGAAGCCGCGAAGCCGATCGCGAGAGCGATCAGCCATGTGGTTGGGAATCTCATTTCATTCTCCTTGCTCCAGGCTGCTTGCGATCTTTCTTCGGGCTTCGGGCGAAATCCCCTGCAATGGGAAGAATCCCGATCGGCGGCCTACAACCCGCTCTGTCCGAATGATCTCAGGATGAAGTTCACGTCGACCATGTCGACCGCGCCGCTGCAATCGGTATCCGCGATCCCGCAGGGCGGGCCCGTCGGATGCGAACCGAAACAACTTCCCACGATCGAGAAGTCGAGGATGTTCACGAACGTGTCGTCATTCAGATCGGGATCCGGGGCCGGTGTACAAGAAGGTGGATCCGGCAGGTCGCAGACGTCTCCGATCCCGTCCCCATCCGTATCCATCTGATCGGGATTCGAATCGGCTGCACAGTTGTCGATCTCGTCGGGAACGGCGTCCCGATCGACATCGGGTGACACCTGGACCACGCGTTCCTGGACGACGTCGTCTCCCTCGTCGGTCCATCGGATCCGCCATCGCAGCGCACGACACGGATCGCCGGCCGTGACGGTCTGGAAGTGAACGTGATCGAAGCTCTCGGTCGTCCCAAGGGCGAGCGTGGTGGCCTCCACCTCCGGGTCGAGATCCTCATGGGCAAAGCGCGCGAACCCGTCGACGACGCTCACGGGTGGCGGGGGATCGAGGATTTCGGCCGAGACGTTCCGCGCGTAGCCCGCACCCCGATTGAAGATCCGGACGATCCATTCCCCTGACCCCGAAGCCGTCTCGCGGCAGCCGTAGACCCCGAGATCCGCTTCGATCGGAAACTCCGGAAACGGAATCACGTGTTCGACGAAATTCGTGTCGATCCGCGTCGGTGGCGCCGCATCGGGAAAGATCACCGTCGCCTGGTTCCGGACGCGGGTGAGCGGCGGCGCATCCCCGCGCATGGCGACCTCGAAGGAAACCGTCCTGGCGACGCCGGGCGGCACGACGGGATCGATCCAGACGATCACCCGACGGACCGGGTCGTAGACGCCCCCATCGTGGATGACCAGGCTCGCATCGTCCAGATCCGGGTGGAGCACATCGATGATTTC
>DRKE01000051.1 GCA_011051925.1 Deltaproteobacteria bacterium | reverse complement strand
TAGAAATCGAGGGATTCTTCGAGATCGGTCACGCGGACCATCGTGTGCAGGTATCGCATCGGAGACGTCCTTCCTGGAACCGGGGCCGCTTGACGCCCGATCGGTTCGTTCGAGTCGAAGCCACGCTGAAGACGAGTCGGGAGCGACCCGGGATCCGCCAACCGGGGGATGGAGATCGGGCGTCGCGTTCCGTCCCGCAGAGTAGGTCGGGGTCCCGGGGTCGGACAAGGGATCATCCCTGCGACCGCGTCCGCGGGCGCGAGGCCCTCCTGCCTCCGCGCTCCGATCCGGCCCGTTTCGCACGATGGTCGCCGGCCATCCGGGAATGCGCTAAACCGTCTGCCGGATCGCTGCGGACCGCTGTGCAGCCCCGATCCTCCGCACCCCCCGCGAATGGAATGGCCCCCAAGCCCGGCCGGGGAGTGAGACGTTGGATTCGACGTTTGCCGTTCTTCGCGCGGTCGATCTCCGGTGGGTCGATCTGCTCGACATCGCCCTCGTCGCCGGGCTCTGCTGGGTTCTCATCACCTGGGTCCGGGAAGCGCGTGCGCGCGTCGCCCTGGGCGGAATCCTGATCGTCGCGCTGGCCTACCAGACGGCCCGATGGCTCGACCTGAGGCTGACCACCGGGGTCCTCCAGGGTTTCATCGCCGTGGCGGCGCTCGTCCTCGTCGTGGTCTTCCAGGACGACCTGCGTCGCTTCTTCGAAGGCCTCACGCTCTGGTTCGTCCGCAACGCGACGCCGAGACCGTCCGGAGACGTGCTCGACGAACTCGGAAACCTGTGTTTCTTCCTCGCACGGCGCCGGATCGGGGCCCTCTTCGTCTTTCCCGGCCGTGAACCCATCGACCGGCTGCTCGATGGGGGGCTCTTCCTCGACGGCCGGGTGAGCGAACCCCTGCTCCGCAGTCTGCTCGATCCTGGCACGCCGGGACACGACGGGGCAATCGTGATCCGTGGGGGCAGGGTGACGCGATTCGGTGTCCATCTGCCCCTGTCGACGGCCTGGTCGGAGATCGGAGAAGGCGGCACCCGTCATGCCGCGGCGCTCGGGCTGGCCGAGCGGAGCGACGCTTTTTCGATCGTGGTCTCCGAGGAACGGGGCGAAGTGTCGATTGCCTGGCGGGGGCATCTGGAGCGCGTCCGGGATCTCGCGGCATGGCGCGAACGGGTCGAAGCCTTCCTGGACCGCACGGCCCATCGCCGGCACCAGAGATGGCTCGAGAGCCGACTCGAACTCGCGAAAAGGAACTGGAAGGAGGGGGTTCTGGCCGCGGCCCTGGCCTCGGGTCTCTGGCTGCACACGGTTCCGGGCGCCACCCTCGATCGCGGTTCCCGCACGCTTCCCATCGTCGTCGACAATCTGCCCGACGGCTATCGCGTCTCCTCGATCGATCCGCCGGCGATCGATGTCGAGTTCGAGGGGCGTCTGCGAGACCTCGTCCGGGCCGGAGCGGAGGGATGGCACGTTCGAGTCGATGGCGGCCTCGTGAGACAGGGGCGTCGGACCTTTTCGATCGCGCCGGACCAGGTCGAGCATCCTCCGGAACTGCGGGTCGTCGGCGTGGCGCCCGTGAAGGTCAGACTCGCGATCGAGGCGCTCTGACCGCTCTCGTCATCGACCGTCGCTGTCCGGGCGGCCGGCACGGGTGATCGCGAATCAGCGCGAGGCGGGTGGCCGGGCGATTCCGAAGACCTCGAGCAGCGCGGGCAGGACGATCAGGTTGGCGATGACCGTCCAGAACATCCCGATCGTCAGCATGATGCCGAGGCCCCGCATGCCCTGATGACCCGAAAGCGCCAGCGTGCCGAAGGAGAGGGTCGTCGTCACGGCGCTGTAGAAGACGGCCCCCGCGGTCGCCGTCTCGACCAGCGAGCCCGTCTCGTTCCGGCCCCGCTCCGCATCGTGCCGGGCGCGATGGACGAGATGGATGCCCGAGTCGACGCCGATGCCGAAGAGCAGGGGCAGGACGAGCACGTTGGCGAAGTTGAAGTTCATTCCGAGCAGCGCCATCGAGGCGCAGGTCAGGATCGAACCGAGTGCCAGGGGAGCGAGCACCAGGGCGACATCCGACGGTCGCCGCCAGAGGAGGAAGAGCAGGGTCGAGATCGCCAGGGCGGCGCCGAGGAGCGCCTGCTTGAAGGAGCGTGCCGTCGCCTCGCCGAAGTCGACGAGGTTGGGCGCAATCCCCGCCGCATGGGGCGCCACGCGGAGAACGGCCTTGCTGAAGCGGCGCAGGGAGTCGTAGTCCTGGAGTTCCTCGGACGGGAACGCCTGGATGCGCACCGTTCCATCGGGGGCCACGAGCCGTCGGACCAGTTCCGGCGGAAGATTCGAGAAGGTGATCGGCCCGACCTCGAGGGATTTCCGGAACCGCCCGATCGCATCGGGCAGCCGATCGAGCAGGATGCCGCGGAACTCGTCGAGCACCCGTTCGGGATCGTCCCCGGTTTCGATTCGCGTCAGGAATCCTGCCAGCCGGCGATCGAGCGCGTCGAGACTGGTTGCGAGCTTCGGGTCATCCACCGGACGTTCGGTCCGGTCGAGGTCCTCGCGGAGCCGACGAAGCGCCTCGATCCGTTCATCCACCGAATACCGTGGCCGATCCTCCGGATCGTGCGGCGCGGCCTCCATCAGGAACGCGAGATCCGCCAGGATCTCCAGCTTCTCGTCCTGCGCCTCGGGAACGTAGCTCGCGAGGTGGATCGTACGGCCGACCTCGGGCAGGTCGCTCAGGCGTTTCGCCATCGCGCGTGCCGCTTCCAGGTCCGGGGCCATCACGTTCACATACCAGGGAGAGGTATCGCTGTCTGCCAGCAGGTCGCGAAAGGCCTGGACGGAGGGCGTGTCGGGGTCCCGCATCTCGATCACGTGGGCGTCGAAGCGGAGTCGGAAGAGGAGGGGGATCGACGCCAGGGCGGCGACGAGGGCGATCGTGCAGATGAGCCGGGGCGTCCGCGCGAGGCGAAGGGCGATCGCGGCATCGGCCCGCGCCGGTGGGGGCAGGCGGACGTCATCCGGGATGCGAAGCCAGCTGGACAGGAGTGCCGGGAAGAGCGTGAGCGTGAGGATCAGGATGATGAACATGCCCGCACCGGCGATGGCCCCGAGCTCGGCGACGCCGCGATACTCGGCGGGCAGGAAGACGAGGAACCCGATCGCCGTCGTGACTCCGCAGAGGACGAGCGATGCACCGATCGCCTCGATCGCACGTTCGAGGGCCGCCTCCGTCGGAAGTGCGTGGTCGCGGCGTTCCGCAGCGAAGGCCATTCCGAAATGGATGGCGAAATCGACGCCGAGACCGATGAAGAGGATCGCGAAGGCGATCGAGATCAGGTTGAGTTCGCCGATCGCGACGGTGGCGAAGGCGCCCGTCCAGGCGAGGCCGACGAGGAGGGTGACGAGCGAGGCGATGACGAGACGCCAGGAACGGAAGGCGAGGAAGAGGATGCCCGCGACGAGCAGGAAGCAGAAGACGCCCGCCCCCCCGATATCCCAGGCAAGGCCGAGCATTTCTTCGTGGTTGAGCGCCGGGTTTCCCGTGATCCGGACGCGAATGCCGGGTTTCCGATCGAGGTCCAGCTCGCGGGTCGCTGTGTCGATCGCGTTCATCGCGCGGCCGGCCACGAGGATCCGGTCATAGTCGAGGCGGGGTTCCACGACGATGACCCGGCGGGTCGGAATCTCCAGGTCGGTGCTCGCGAGCAGCATGGTTTCCCAGGAGACCCGGATTGGCGCCTCCTCGTAGGCCGAGACCGTGGCCTCGCTGATCTCGTCGAGCAGCTCGGCCCATTGGCCTGGATCCGTGCCTTCATCCGCTCCCTTTTCGAGGCCCTGACGGATCAGCCTGGCCAGCTGGACGACACTCGGGTCGGCTTCGAGACTCGCGATCAGCGGCTGGAAGGCGGCCAGGTCGTCTGCGAGCCGATCGAGCTCGTCGGGCGTGCGGTAGAGCAGGGCGTGTTCCTCGAAGAAGGCCCCACCACCCGGAACGTAGACGTCCTTGAAGGCATCCCCTTCCCGCTCCAGGCGTCTTGCCAGGGCGTCGGTCGCATCGCGGGCCAGCGCGGGCGTCGCTCCGTCGACGACGACCAGGATCGCTTCCTCCAGATTCGGAAAGCGCGCGGCGAAGGCCGCCTGGTTCTTGCGGGATGGCAGATCCTTCGAGATCAGGCTGAGGTTGTCGGCATTGATCCCGAGATGAAGGAAGGCGTGGACGAGCGCCAGACCGGCCAGCGCGAGACCGGTCGCCGACACGGCGACCGCATGGGCGGTGACGAACCGGAGCCAGCGCTGGAGGTGGGGCGTCAGGAGCCTCTGGAGCGGTTCGTTCATTTCCTTCCGGCTTCGGATGCGAACCGGGATCCGGATCGTCGTCGTGCGAGCGGTTCAGCCGCCGGCCGGTCGGCCTCGGCGCGTGCATTTCGGGGGCGCAACGATAGGGAAGGAGGCGGCGCCTGGCCGCCCGGGCCTCCGCCGGTCGTGGCGTCGCTGGCGGAATCGGACCCGCACGCCCGATCTCGTCGGACGCGGGGAGCGGTGGACGGGATCGGGGCTGGATTCCGCGTCAGCGGCGCGTTCGGCGTCTCTCGCGTCCGTCCATTCCGCGCAACGTGAGCCAGGTCAGGCCGAGCAGGGCAAAGGCGATCGTGATGCTGATTTCATCCAAGGGGTCCAACCTCACTGCGCGTTCTCGAGATCCGACCGCTCTGGGGGGAGCGCCGGAGATCGACTGGGGCCCTCCTATTTATCCGTCGTTCGCGCCTGGGATTCCGTGATCCTCGTCACCAGGGGAGCGATTCTGGAACTTCTGGGAAATCCGACGGATCGCGGATCGAGGTCCGGGCCTTCGGGCGTGGGTGGCGGGGAGACGGCAGGACGGGTGCTGCGGGGCCGAAGTCCGTCAGAGACTCTCGCGGTACTCCCGGGTGAGGCGCTGGAGGTCCCGGTGGATCCGCCGGACGAGTGGACGCCCGCCGGCGATGGCATCGGGCACGCGTCGCGAAGACCCTTTCGCGCTTCGTCCTCCGGGCCGCAGACTGCGGTCCTGGGAAGCGGCGAAAGCACGAATGAGTTGATAGGTCTCCTCGGCAGTGAGTCGGTTCCGGCTGGTGGTGAGGCGGCGGGTCGCATGGGTCAGGCCATCTCCCGTCATCCGGGCCCATGGGTTCCGCGCCGCGGCTCGCTCCGAGATCGCTTCGAGAAGGGCGTCACGCGTCCATCCCCTTCGTCGGGCGACCCGATCGCAGAGGCCCAGATACGCCTTCTGGTATCGCGTGGCGATGCGGCGTCGGTAGGGCGTGCACCTGCGATCCTTCCGCGATGCGAAATTCGAGAGCGCGATCCCGTAGAATGCTTCGGCAGGTAGGTGCGCTGATCTTCTGTCCTTCCGTTCGAGCAGTCGTCCGGGTAGCTCCCGAAGCACGTCCCGCATGCAGTAGACGGCGTTCCAGGAGAGCCCGTCGGGCACCCGATGGCGGCCGCGCGAAGAACGTCTCCGCTCGAGGCGCCGGTGGAGAAGGAAGAGCTCCTCGAAGCACTCGGGCCGGTCGGCTTCGATCGCGTCGGCATCGACTTCCTCGAAGCCGATCTGACGCAGGAAGAGCCTGCGTGCGTGGGCGTCGAATTCCCGGTCGAATCGGTCGAGAACGGGATCGTCGCGAAGGGAAGCGAGGGAGGGGGCGCGACCTTCGAGCAGGAGATCGCGAATCTGGGCGAAGCGCTGGACGATCTGCCGGGCTTTGCGTTTCTGCTCGGGGATCGAGGTCGACATCCGATCGGAGTCCGCGAACCGATAGCTGTGATGGTAGAGGCCGAATTGCCGGACGGACCCGTAGTCGATGATGCTGCCGTCGCAGAGGATGTTGTCGCCGTCCCAGTCGAGCCAGCAGAAGATGTACTCGTTCTCGAACGTGGCTGTCGCCCGGGCGAAATCCCTGGCCACGCGTTCAGCCAGATACCGGATCCGTCCCCGTTCACCGCGGATCTTCGGCCAGCGCCCGTCGCGAATCTCGCGTTCGGCGTAGTAGAGGACGCAACGTCGCAGGTCCTCGTCGCGCCGGCGCCGGAGCAGTCCGAAGAAATGGGACGGGCGTAGCAGGTTCGGTGCGACCCGGACGTTGATCGCCTGGCCCGAGGGCAGGGAAAGAACGGCGAGGACCCGCTCGGTGGGGATGCCGTTCCTGGCGAAGGCCTCGCTCATCAGGGCGGCACCGATCCCCTCTTCGATATGCGCCGTGCCACAACCGTAGTCGGTGATCGCGTTTCCGGTCCGGAAGAAACGACCGAACGTCGAAGTCGCCGGGCAGAGACGGGTCACGCCGGTACCGCAGCTCGAAACGTCGAAGAGGCCGGCGGGGCCGTCGATGATGCCGTTCCAGATGCTCCGGCCGTCTCCGGAATTCAATCCGCGCCGGTCGGGATGCTGGAGTTGCAGATAGCGCGTCGCCATGAAGGTATGGGGAAGACGGTCGCGTGGGGATGGCCGATGGCCATGGGCTTCGTCCCATTCGTTCACGATGACGAGGCTGAAGGTGTCGAGCAGGGCTCGTTCCAGGGGCGGGTCGAGACGGTCGGGATGGCGTTTCGGAAGCAGTCCGATCTCCCGTGCCAGGTCGAAATTGAAGAAGGCGATCCGGCTGTCGTGGCGCCTTCGGGCGGGGTACGGAACGACCGCACTGGGTGCCGTTTCCCGTAATGGATGGCGACCATCGATTGCACGGATTCGGGCATAACGGCGTTGGGGCCGGCGATCGGACGGGGCCGATCGGCCGCGAGATCGCGTGCGCTCGTCTCGGGCAGTGGACGCGGCGCGGGTCCGTCCTGGAGCGCGAGTCCCAGCCTTCTTCCGGTTCGAAGTCTTCATGGCGGATGACTCCCGGAATCGGCCGTTCGCCCGAGGCGCTTGAAACGCTTCGCCGCTCGAGGCTGTATTCGCGTCGGCCATGATTTATCCTGCAGGTCCTGGAATCGGCCATGCTTCGGCGTGTTGCTTCGGATCCTACGCCCGAACTGCCGGTGGGATGCGGGTGGGGCCGGGATTCGTGGAATCCGTTCGGGGCGGGTCGGATCGGGGGATCAGCGTGACGTCGAAGGAATCGCAAGGGCGGGAAGCGCGGAAGCGGGACGGCTCGGATCCGTCGCGCGATCCGGACGCGTCCCCGGCCGGAGACACGACGACCTGGGCCATGCCCTCCCCGCCACCCGTCATTCCCGACGAGGCGTCGCCGGCTCCGGGCGAAGCCGACGCAGACGAAATGGAGACCGTCGTCGTCGAATCGGCTGCGATCGCGACGCGTGTTTCCGTTGCGCCTGCTCCGCAACCGATCTGTCTCGAACGCATCGCGCCTTCCTTCGGCCGCGGCGAGCGATTGCGACTCGATCCGTCCGCTCCGCGGATCACCCTCGGCCGCGCGGAGGGGAATGAGATCCGCCTCTACACGGACTCGGCCTCGCGGCAACACGCCTCGATCGAGGGCGGGCCGTCGGGGGGATGGATCCTGACGCCCGTGCCCGGTCGGTCGGTCGTGATCGATGGAGAGCCGATCACGACGCCAATCGTCCTGGAAATGGGAATGAATCTCGTCTTCGGGCGGGACCACCTTCGTTGTGTCGCCGAGGGCATCGACGAACGCGCGGCGGCGAAGACCGCGGCCGAAGGGCTCTCCGATCCACCGGAGACCCGGCTCCGGGGCTTCGGTCTTCGCTCGGGGCGCATCGGCTGGTTGATTGCCCTCGTCCTCTTCGGAAGCGGTCTTCTCTTCTATATCCTTTCGCAGGGTTGAAGTCCCGTCCCCGAACGACGGGACGGAGACGAAGGGAAGGAGCGGACGGACATGGCGGCCAGGACGGAATCCCCCGGCGAGCAGCGAGTGCTTCAGGTGTTGGCTGCCGATGGGACCGTTGAGCGCGAAGTGGCGTGGACGGAAGGCGAGTTCGAGATCGGGCGACTCGGCTCGGATCTCGCCTGCCCCGAGGATTCCGGGCTGGCCGAACATCAGATCCACCTGACGTGGAAGGAGGGCCGGGCGACGATCCGGGACTCGGGCGGCGGCTCGGGCGTCTGGCTTCGCGTCGACGGACAGGAAGGGCGTCTGCTCCGATCCGGGGATCAGGTATGGGTGGGGATGCAGATTCTCGTCCTGAAGAAGCAGGAGGCGGGTTGGCGGGTCCAGCATCATGGACCGGATGGTCGATTGCGAGGGACCCACCCCGTTCCGCCGCGCGGGCTCTTCATCGGACGGACCTCGGATCTCGTACTGGATGCCGGGGATCCCCACCTGTCGAGACGACACGCCCAGCTCGTTCCCGAAGGCGATGCAATCCGTCTCTATGATCGCAGCGCGCACAATGGCACCTTCCTGAAGCTCAGCGAGCCGACGCCGCTTCCCGACGCCGGAGAGTTCCGGGCGGGGCGGCAGCGCTTTCGCTTTTGCTGCGAGCGAATGGATTCCCCGGAGGGGGATCTCCGTGCCGGGGTCGCGGACGCCGGGAAGGGGACCGGCACCGGTATTTCGGAACCCGACTCGTCGACCGGGACACTGAAGAGGCGGGATTCCGGAGAGGAGGGCGGACGGGAAGTCCTTCAGGACGAAGGAGCCCGGAGG
>DRKE01000050.1 GCA_011051925.1 Deltaproteobacteria bacterium | reverse complement strand
GCCGACGGCCTGATCGTGACCGAGAATGCCGAGTTCGGTCGACTCTTCCCCTCCCGGTCCGCATCGTCCCCGGGGTCGGAATTCCTGGCCGCCCGTCTTCCCGCGGCGCTCTTCGACGCGACCGACCCGGATCTCCGGCAGGGCGGGGACGGCCCTGCGGGCCGGGCCCAGCGGGGCGGCGCGCGGCTGGTTCGCGTCGAAGGAGCGGAGGGGGCGGCGCGGGCCTTCGAAGTCCGGCTTCGTGCGCTTCAGGATGCCGGTCGGCTGCTGATCCTGATTTCCGACGTGACCGAGAGTGAATGGCTCTCGGAACGTCTCGAAGCGCTCCGCCGGGACAATCGGGACCTGATCCGGAACATCAACAGTGCGCTTCTCGTGACCGACCCGGCGGGAACGATCACGTTCGCCAATCCGCCCGCCGAGCGGATCCTGGGCGTCGGAGAGGGGGACCTGCCGGGCCGGCAGATCGCGGACTGGTTCGGCGTTGCCGAGGGCGGACCGGATCCGATCGAAGCCTGTCTCGGCGATGGGACACGAAGCCAGGGGGCCGAGACCGTCCTGCAGCAGGCCGACGGGAAACGGGTCCCCGTCGGCGTCTCGTGTTCGCCTCGACTCGACGCCGAAGGCCGCGCCTGCGGCGTCGTCGCGATCTTCCAGGATCTGTCGGAGGTCAAGGAACTCGAACTCCAGGTGAGGCAGTCGGAAAAGATGGCGTCGATCGGGCAGCTCGCCGCCGGCGTGGCCCATGAGGTCAACAATCCGATGGGGTTCATCCATGCGAATCTCCATCAGATGTCGGAATACCTGGGAGACCTCGGCAAGTACTTGGAAGCGGTCGATCGGCTGGCGGAAGCGGTGGCCGAGTCGGATCCCGAGGTGATCCGCGCCGCTGCCGCCGATGTCCAGGCCGTGTCGCGTGAGATCGACCTCGAGTTCGTGCGCTCGGATTTCGAGAAGGCGCTGCTCGAATCCGCAGAGGGGGCGGAGCGGATTCGTCATATCGTGAAGGATCTCCGGGATTTCTCGCGCCCGGATCCGCCGGCGCGATCGCCTGCCGACATCAATCAGGCGCTGGATTCGACGGCGAACATCGTCTTCACGATGATGAAACACCCGGTCCGCCTCGAGAAGGACTATGCCGATCTGCCCAAGATCGAAGCCTATCCGATGCAACTCAAACAGGTCTTCATGAACCTCCTGGTGAACGCCTATCAGGCGATCGAAGAGAGGGAAGAGGCCGAGCCGGGCGTGATCCGGATCGCCACGGCAAGGGAAGGTCCCGAGATCGTCGTGCGGATCAGCGACACGGGTGTCGGCATCTCGGAGGCCGACCGTGGTCGCATCTTCGATCCCTTCTTCACGACGAAATCGGTCGGTGCCGGGACCGGGCTGGGATTGTCGACGTCCTTCCAGATCATCGAACGGCACGGGGGCCGGATCCTCGTCGAGAGCGAGCCTGGTCATGGGACGACGTTCGAGATCCGACTGCCCCTCCGAAACGCCGGCCCTGAGGTCACACGGGGAAGGGTGGACCCGACTTCCGATGGCTGAAGACGCGCGACCGGGCGTCCTCTTCGTGGACGACGATCCCCGGGTCCTGTCCGCGATCGTCCGCAGCCTGCGGAGAGAACCCTTCCGGTTGGAAACGGCCTCCGATGCGCGAGAGGCGATCCAGCGTCTGCAAGGCGGACGCTTCGAACTCGTCGTGTCCGATCAGCGGATGCCGGGCAGCACGGGCATCGAGCTGCTGTGTCAGGTCCGGGCGCGCTGGCCGTCCACCCGTCGCATTCTGCTGAGCGGCTGGACTTCAGGGATCTCCCGACACGAGTTGGAGGCAGCGGATCTCTTCCGTCTGCTGGCGAAGCCCTGGGACGAAGGGGAGCTCCGCTCCGCGATCCGGGAGGCGGTCGGCGCGGGTTGCTCCGGTGCGAGGGATGGCCGGGCTTCCTGAATCGTCCGGTGTCGGTCTCGTGCCGGAGCCGAAGGCGGGATGCGGTCAGCCGGACTCGTGTCGGGGAAGTCGCGCGAGATAGTCGAGATCGGATGGCTGGGTGTTCTTGGCGCCGATCAGGAGGATGCGGAAGCGGCGGGATCTTCCGCGCGTGTAGTAGATGCGGCCCTTGCCCGCGAATCCGATCTCGAAGACGTGGACATGGCCGGGCAGGCCGCCGACCTTGCGGCGGATCGCGACATTGTCGGCCTCTTCGGCCAAGCGTTTGATGGCTTCTTCCGCCTTCAATCGGAGGGATTCGTCTCCGAGCGAAGCGATGTCGGCGATCGCGCGGTCATCGATCTCGATCGTCTTGTAGAGCGTGCGGAAACGCCGGGCGAGCAGACCGGTCGCTTTTCCCCGGGTATTCGACGCCCGGTCGGAGGAGCGTGCGGCCTTCTTGAGACTCCGCTCCAGTCTTCCGATCTCGCCGTCCTTCGACTCGAGGTCTTCCGTCGCTTCTTCCAGGAGGTCTTCCAGGGCGCGAACCTCCTGGACCAGTTCGGCTGCTTGTGCGGCCCGTCCGCGGAGGGATTCCTCCCGCGCTGCCAGCTCTGCGAGTTTGCGATGAAGGGATTCCCGTTCGCGCTGGAGGGCGTCGATCGCTTCGCTCTGTTCCCGCCCGATCGGTTCGACTTCGGACAGCTTCGACCTCGTGCGCGCGAGTTCTTCCTCGATCTGCTTCGTCCTGCGCGCGGCCGCATCGCGGATCGCGAGCGCCTCGTGCATCAGTTGCGAGTGCTTGCCGGCCTGGCGCCGGTTCGCGGCCCAGACGAACGGAAGCAGGAGAAGCGCGTAGCCGATCAGGATTCCATTCGAGAGCAGGGCGCTGTGTGGAAGCGTGACCGTGACTTCGGCCGTGGCCGGGAGGTAGCTCATCCATTCGCCGAGGATGTCGTTCGGCGCCAGGCCTTCCTGGGACACGGGCGTGCCGTGTCCATCGACATAGAGCCATGTCACCCCGTCCTGGGCGAGAACCAGCGTCGTGACGCGCACTCCGCCCCAGCGGACCCAGCGACTCTCCGAGACGGCCCGGCTGACGCGCTCCCGGATCTGCTGGGCGATAGGCCGATCGAAGTCGCTGACGAGGATCGCCTCGTCGACCCGATGCTGGAATTCGCGATCGAGAGCCGCTTCGACCAGGCGGATCGTCAGGAAGTAGGCGACGAGCAGCGCGAGCAGGCCGATCGAGGCGACGTAGAAGGTGCCGGACCGATCCGCTCCGGGGAGCGACGATAACTCTGCGGGTCCCTCGTCGTCCGCGGAACGATCTTCGACGGAATCGGGCATCGACCGCGAGTGTACCGCTGGCCGGCCCATTCGCCCAGACGAACGTGCCGCGCGTTCCGCCAGGATTCCGTGATGGAAGTCCTGGCGGGAGGTCGCGCGCATGACGGCGACGCGGGCTGGCCCCTCGTCCGGTCTGCTAGGCGCTCTCGCTGGCTGGGGCCCGCCAGGCGGGATAGACTGGGTCGCATGCGGGTCGTCGATCTGGATCGGGACATGAGCGATGTCATTCCGACGGGAATGTCGCCGGACAGCGAATTCCTGTTCGAGCGGATGACCGAGGTCACCTTGAAGGCGACGTGCGCAGATCCCGGACGCTGGATCCTCGACGTGGCGAGCGGCGTCGGCCAGGATTCGGTTGCCCTGGCCCGGCAGGGTGCCCGGGTCGTCGGGGCGGAACCCTCGGCGCGGATGACCGCGATGGCCGAGGCCTTCGGTTCGGCTCATCTCGACGCGGATCTTCGCCGACCGACCTGGGTGCGTGGCTGGGCCGATGCCCTGCCTTTCGAGGACGATGCCTTCGACGCGGCCTTCTGCAAGGGCGCGATGGATCATTTCGACGATCCCGAGGCGGCGGTCTCGGAGATGGCGCGAGTGACCCGTCGCGACGGTCGGGTCGTCCTCGCGATCGCGAATTTCGACTCGCTGGCATGTCGCGTCACCCGGGCCATCGATCTCTTCCGCCAGGATTGGCTCGGCCTCGGGCCGCTTCGTGGACGTCGTGGCTACGACACGCCGAGCGATCATTTCACCCGCTACGAACTCGATCTGATGAAGGAGCAGGCCCGGCGCCACGTCGAGATCGAAACGGTCCAGGGTGTCTCGATCGGATGGGGACTACCCGGCTGGGCCACGCTCGTCTGCCATCTTCCCCGTCCGCTGGCGCGCTGGCTGCTGCGTGGGCTCGATGCCCTGGCACGTCAATGGCCGACCTTGGCCGATGTGATCGTGGTGGTCGGTCGTCCCCGCCGCGATTCTGCGACGACTTCGGCATAGACCTCGGCGGTTCGGGCCGCGACCCTGGGCCAACCGAGTTCGGCCACCGTTCGTTCCCGTCCTCGGCTGGCCATCGAAGCCCGGCGTTCCGGATCCCCGAGCAGCCGGCTCACGGCGCGAGCGATCGAGTCGGGGTCGTCGCGTTCCGCCAGGATGCCGCCCCCCGTCAGCTGGATGACTTCGGGAAGCGCGCCCGCTCGCGTGGCCACGACGGGCGTGCCGCAGGCCATCGCTTCGACGGCAGGAAGCCCGAAGCCCTCGTAACGGGAGGGCACGACGACGAGTGTGGCGCGCCGATAGAGATCGACCAGCCGCGTGGTCCCGACGCGGCCCGTGAGACGCAGGCGATCGAGGACACCGGCCTCCCGCGCCCAGGCCCGGACCTGATTGTCCGGGCTGTCGTCGTCGACGAGGGTCAGGCGGACGTCCCGGGGCAGACGAGCGAGTGCCTGGATGAGGGTGGCGATGCCCTTGTTCGGGTCCGTCGAGCGACCGACGCAGAGAAGCCCCTTCGGATCCTTCCCGATCCGGGGGTCGGGAGAGAAGAGTTCGGTGTCCAGGCCGTTTCGGACGTTGCGGATCCTTTCCGGTCGGACGCCGAAATCACGGACGATCTGACAGGCGCTCGTTTCGGAAGACGTGAGGACGCGATCGAGTCGGCGGGCGACGAAGGCCTGCATGCCGATCGGATAGAATTTCGCGGTTCCGACAGCATCCCTGAAACTTTCGTCACGCACGAAAGAGGCTCGACGATCGACGGTCAGGGGATGATGGACCGTGGTCACGACGGGCAGGCCGAGAGCGCGGAGACCGAGCAGCCCGTACCCGAGACATTGGACGTCGTGAACGAGATCGTATCGGTCGCCAGCGCGGTGGCGGCGCGTCAGCCGCTGAAAGGCACGAACGCTGAAGGCGAAGGGCTCGGGCAGGAATCCGAGCCGGCTGGCCGCGAGTTCGTAGAAATTGAGCGGCCGCAGTACCTCGAGGGGGCGCTGTCGGGGAATGATCTCGTCGGTCTGGCCCAGGACCCATTTGGCCCAGAACTGCTGATTGGGAAGGGTTTCGACCTCGGCGAAAGGCATCGGATCGGGATGGGGGGGGCCGACGAAGACATGGACCCGGTGTCCGCGTCGTGCCATCTCCCGAGCGAGGAACCAGAGATAGATGCCCTGGCCGCCCGAGTTCATGTTTCCGCGATAGGCGACGTAGGCGATGCGGAGAGGCGGCTCCATCCCTGCGGTCAGGCCGCTGCCACGGCCGGACCGTGCAGGCGTTT
>DRKE01000049.1 GCA_011051925.1 Deltaproteobacteria bacterium | reverse complement strand
TCGTTGTTCGGATTCTCGCTCGACAGCGGGGTGACATAGCCGAAGGAGACCAGGTTGTCCTTCATGTCGTAGAGCCACATGCCGTTGATCTGTCCGAAGAAGTCGGGAAACATCGAGCCGTGGACGACGCGGCCGGGCTGGTGCTTCTCCGGCTTGACGCGCCAGATCTCCTTGATGCCGGTCTCGTAGGTGTCGGGATTCTGGCCGTGCATCTCGAAGCGATCGATCAACTGCTTGGTCATCGACCCCCGGACGCCTTCGCCCAGGATCGTGCACTTCGCGATGATGTCCATGCCGGGCTGGTAGTTGGTCTTCGGCTTGCCGTCCCGGCCGATGCCCATGTCGCCCGTGCGCACGCCGACGACGCGGTCGCCCTCGGTCAGGATCTCGGCGCCCGCGAAGCCCGGATAGATCTCGATGCCGACCTCTTCGCATTTCTCGCCGAGCCATTTGACGACGTTCGAGAGCGAGATCACGTGGTAGCCGCGCTTCTTGAACATGGGCGGCGTGATCGGCGATTTGATCGTCCCCTTGCGGGTGAAGAGCCAGAAATAATCCTTCTCGACGACGTATTCCGTGGGAAATCCCTGCTCGACGAAATCGGGCATGAGTTCCTTCATCGCACGGGGATTCATGACGGCACCCGAGAGCTGATGATCGCCGATGCCCGCCGCCTTCTCGATCACGAGGATCGTCGGAGGCTCGATCGGGGCCTCTCCGGTCTTCTCACAGGCCTCGTTGTGGGCCTCGACCTGCTTCATGAGATGGTACGCGGAGGCGAGGGTGGCGGGTCCCGCACCCACGTAGAGGATGTCGACCTCCATGCTCTCTCGTTCAGGCTCGGTCATGTCTGATTTTCCTTTCCAGAGGCGGTACTTGCCGGTCTTTTCGTCCGGCCGGAACGTAGGAGAAGGGCGTCCCCCGAACAACCGGGACGGGGCCCGCGAGCGTGCACGAAGAGCAGCGAAGGGTTGCACGGGGCCCCGGGGGTGGCTGGGCGATCCGCCGTCCTGATTCGTTGTCGAGGGGGAAGGAAGTCGCGAAAGGGTTCCCCGATCCGCTGATTGGCTGTCGGATTCCGCTCTTCTATCCTCGGCCGACCCGACGGGTCGATCGGGTTCCTTCGGCGCGGGCGCCAGGGCGTGCAGGGCTGCGAATCGAGGAAGCGAAATGAGTCCGTCGAAACGCAGCCAGGCCGGAGTCAGTCGTACGACGCCCGGCCCGACCGCGGAGTCGGCGGGCTTCGCGCAGCTCGTCCGGGAATTCCTTCAGGCTCAATCGGAGCTCGGCCAGGTCCTCGCGGGTCATGAAGAGGACGAGATTCCCTTCCCGGCGATTCGCGCATTGGTCGGGGACGACGACCGCGCCGTCCTCTATCGGCTGAAGGAAAAGAGCCATGCGCTCTTTCGCTCCCGTGGACTCGCGACCCGGGCCTTTCGACGCGAGGCGCTCTTCGACCTCGCCGTGGGCTCCCTGTTCCACGAATCGATGAAGCTCCGGGAGACGCTCTATCAGCGACAGGTCTATGCCCCGCGGATCGAACAGCTTCGCGAAGCCGCCGACGAGGAACTGGACGACGCGCTCTTCGTCGAATTCGACCGGATCCTGGGAAAGAGCGTCTCGCGGCTGGGAGAAGTCGTATCCGAGGTGCGGACCCTCCTGATCCAGACACGGGACCAGGCGCGGCGGCTCCTGGTCGAGCGCGCCGGGGATCGTTTCGTCACGCGTTGTCTGCTCAGTCGGCGGAGGCAGGTCGATCGGGTTTTTCCGGAGGGCTTCGCGGGACTCCTCGAAACGATGCACGGATCGACAGCGACCGGCCTGATCGCCGGAGCGCGAGCCCTGCTCGAGAGTGCCTATTTCGTCGACGCCGCACAGACCCTTCGAGAGGCGAGGGCGGATCCCGAAGCGCCGACCGAGGAGGTGGAACAGCTCGGGCTCTATGCCGAAGGAATGCAGGCCTTTCTCGACGGTCGCTATGGGGACAGCATTTCGACCCTTTCGGCCTGGGCCGATCTTGGCGCCCCCGGCGACGAACCGGATTTCGCCCGGTTCGCGGCGGCGGCCCTCGGGCGGCTGAAGCGTCTCGTCGAGGAGGACGCCGACGGTGCGGCGATCGTCGAGGACGCCAGGCGACTTCAGGCCCGGCTCGAGGAGGCGGCCTCCGTCTGATCCCGGGCTGCCGCGTCGTCTCGTCGCGCCGGGGCACGAACGATCAGGATCGTGCCCAGAACGATCAAGCCGACCCCGATCCACTGGGCCTCGGAGAGATCGAGCGCGACCCGTGGATTGAGTCGCCAGTGTTCGATCACGGTTCGTCCGATTCCGTTCAGGACGAGGTATTCCCCCATCAAGGAGGGGCTCTTCTTGCGGCGCTTCCAGAGGAGGAAGGCGACGAGGAAGAGCCAGGCCGATTCGTAGAGCTGGGTCGGATGGACGGGGAAGTCGACGGGCGGAGCGCCCTGCGGAAAGGCGATGCCCCAGGGCAGGTCCGTCGCCCGGCCGTAGTCGTCTCCGACCAGGAAGCAGCCGATCCGGCCGATTGCCTGCCCGACGGCGAGGGAGATCGCGATGGCGTTCGCGAAGGCCATGGCCGGGATCCTGTAGAAGCGGCAGCCCGCGATTCCGGCGATCGCGCCGCCGATCAACCCGCCGTAGAAGACCATGCCGGCGCGGGAGAAGAGCGCCGACCAGAACTCCGCCTCTCCCCGGAGCGAGAAATCGATCGCATAGTAGAGCTTGGCTCCGAACACACCGCCGAACATGATCCAGATCAGCATGTTCGCGGCATCATCGGGATCGAGTCCCTCTTCCTTCATGCGGGGAATCGCGATCCAGTATCCCACGAGGAAAGCCACCGCCATGGCCGCGCCGAAACTGCTGACCGGCCAGTCGAGAAAGGGGATCTTGAAGAGTTCTGGATACATCGGGTCTCCCGTCCGGCGCACGGTACGCAAAGCACCCGGTTCGGGCAAACGGCTTCGAGGCGCTCCGGGATCCCGGTATCAGCCTTCGGGCAACCAGATGATGAAGCGTGAACCGCCGTCGGCTCCGCTCTCGACCCAGACACGACCGGAGTGGGTCTCGACGATCTTCTTGACGATGGCCAGCCCGAGGCCACTCCGGTCCCGTCCGCTCGTGTGGCTCGCGGTCTGGAAGACGTCGAAGATCCGCTGTCGGTCTTCCGGGGCGATGCCCGGGCCATTGTCTTCGACGATGATCCGCCAGCCATCCGGCGCGGTTTCGATTTCGACGACGACCCGACCGTCCCGTTCGCGATCCATGTGTTGGACGGCATTGCCGATCAGGTTGGCGAAGAGCTGGTAGAGGCGCGTTCGATCGAAGCGCAAGGTCGGTGGGTCGTCCGGCAGGTCGAGCCGGATGCCCTTCTCCTCGAGACGAAGCTTGAGTTCGGACTGGATCTGCTCGAGGATCGGCAGGGGATTCAGATGGACCCGTGTGCTGGCATGGCCGTCGATCCGCGAGAATTCCAGCATGTCGCGCAGCAGGCGTTCCATGTGCCGACCGGCCTGTTCGATGCGATCGAGGAAATGCAATCCGGTCGGCGGGAGCAGCTCATGATAGTCGTCGCGCAGCAGGCGTGAGAACCCGAGGATGGAGACGAGGGGAGATCGCAGATCGTGGGAGAGACTCCGAACGCAATCCTCGAGTTCGTCGACCTTCCGCTCCAGGGCCTCTCGCGTTTCGCGTGGGACCGTTCCCGATCCATCGGCAACGACTGTTCCGGGCATGATCGAAGCGGCCGATCCGCCTGCTTGATCCGCTTTTCGTCCGGCTGCCTGACCCGCCACGCTGGAACCCTCTTCGCGATGCCTCGTTGGTCCGGTTGATCCCTGCCGCTTCCGGCCCGCTCGGGAAATCGCCCGGGGAGTCGACGACGGATCGCAACGACTCCGCTGGCCGATCGTACCAGGGAACGGAGGGATCTTGCAGGGCGTTTCGGGCGTGGATGGCCTGCCCGGGCAGGGGCGGTATCCTCGTCCGCATCGATCCTCCGTCGCCATCCGTCGGGGCCTGTGGCGTCTCCCCTGGTGAGCCGGTGTCGGGCCATCGCCATCCGGGGCCTGCCTTGACCGCCGGCGGACGGGGCCGAGAGATGCACCGGGAAGCACCTCGAGACCCGCGGCAGGCAGCAGAAAGGAGGCGTCGTTTGAGTGGACCGAGCGATCCGGGACGGCCGCGTTCCTCCTCGCGGAAATCGCTTTCCGTCCGTTCGCGGCGGATCGGGACCTGGGGGATCGTGGTCCTGGCCCTCCTGCTCGTTTTCGACGGTTCGCCGACGGATCCCGGTACCGGGTCGATCGGAATGCCGATGGTGGAGCCGATCGACGAGATCCGCCCTGCGATCACGGCGGCGCTCGCGGCCCATCTGCGCGAGCGGAACTCGTCGCTGTCCGAGGAGGAACGACGTCGCGTGATCGAGGCCGTGATCCGGAGCAGCCGCCGCTATGGCCTCGACCCCTTTCTCGTGACTGCGGTCCTGCTCGTCGAGAGCGATGCCCGCCCCTGGGCCGAAAGCGGGAAGGGAGCGATCGGCTTGATGCAGGTCATGCCCTACATGGCCGAGAAGCTTCCCCTGTCGGGAAATCTCGCGACGATCGAGAGCAACGTCGAGGCGGGCTGCTTCATTCTCGCGGACAACATCCGACGACTCGGGGAGGCCCGGGGTATCTCGAGTTATTTCTGGGGGCGCCGGATTCGCGGTGTCGCCTATCTCGAAAAGGTGCAGGAGACACGTGAGCGGGTGCGCCGGGCGAGCGCCTCCTGACCATGCGCGAACAGATCTGTCGTCGCGAAACGCAGATCGTGCTGTCCGATGCCGGGGAGCGCTATCGCCGCTCGTGGCTGCCTCCGGATCCGGCACGGGTGATGGTCCTCGTCCATGGCTACGCGGAGCATACCGGTCGTTATGATGAGATGGCCATGTACTTCGCGGAGCGGGGATTCGCGGTTCATGCGTACGACCAGGCGGGACACGGCCGTACGCCCGGGCCTCGGGGTCATGTCGACCGGTTCGATCGTCTCGTCGAGGAACTCGATCGATTCCTCGAGGCAGTCGGTTTCGAGCACGAGGGGCTTCCCGTGACCCTCGTCGGACATAGCATGGGTGGGCTCGTGGCTGTGGCGACGGCGATCTTCCGGCAGCCGCGGATCAGCGAACTCGTGCTTTCCGGAGCGCTGCTTCAGCTGGCGGGATCGCAAGGCGGCGTCCGGCGATCGATCAGTCTCGTGCTGGCTCGGGTGCTTTCCCGCATCGCTCCACGCCTGGCCTTTCCCACCGGGCTCGACATCGAGGGATTGTCCCGGGATCCCGAGGTCATCCGGCGGTACCGTGAGGATCCCCTGGTCGAAGATCGGATGTCGGTCCGCTTCGCGGCGGGGATGAGTCGGATGGTGGCGGCGCTGCAGGGGGCATCGGGTCGACTGGATCGACCGGTCCTGGTCCTGCACGGCGCGGAGGACCCGATCTGCTCCCGCCTCGGCAGCCAGCGATTCCACGCGGGGCTCTCCAGCGGCATCGGGGAGAGGAGTGCGCTCCAGATCTACCCGGAGCTGCGGCACGAGATCTTCCAGGAGCCCGAGCGCGAGCAGGTCTGGCAGGACATGCTCGACTGGATCGTTTCCTCTTCGAGAGCGGCGCCGTGAGGCGTCCTGAGAAGGAGCAGGACTTGGCGGACGAATTGACCCATCTCGATCGACACGGGCGTGCCCGCATGGTCGATGTCGGAAACAAGCCGATCACCCATCGCATCTGCGTCGCGCGTGCCGAGATTCGCATGGCAAACGAGACGCTGGCGCGGATCGTGGAGGGCCGGGTGGCCAAAGGCGACGTGCTGGCGACGGCACGGATCGCCGGGATCCAGGCGGCGAAGCGGACCGGGGAATGGATCCCCCTGGCCCATCCGATGCCGATCGATGCCGTCGAGGTCATGCTCGAGCCTTCGCCCGGGGGGGATGCCCTTCTGGTCGAGGCCCGGGTGGAAGCGCATTGGCGGACCGGCGTCGAGATGGAGGCGATGGTGGCCGTTTCTGCGGCGGGGCTGACCGTGTACGACATGTGCAAGGCGGTCGATCGGGGGATGGTCATCGGCCGCATCCGATTGGTGGCGAAGCAGGGGGGGCGGAGTGGCCGCTTCGTGCGTGAGGGTGAGGAGATCAGCGGGATGGAAGCCCCGGATTGACCCGGGCAGGGCTGGGCAGGATGGGTCGACAGGAATCATTTCCCCTCGGGTCACGCGACGGCCGCGGCGGGACCGGGCTGGGGCCGAACCAGGCCGCAAGGGGGATCGAGGCAGACGCTCGTGAGTGAGATCGAGGAACAGGATCCGATGCCGGACGAAGCAGAATCGGCGGAACCCTCCGCTCGGGAGCGGGGTCAGTTCGCGGAGAGGCTGGG
>DRKE01000048.1 GCA_011051925.1 Deltaproteobacteria bacterium | reverse complement strand
TAGAGGTTCCTCACCTCGCGGACTTCGAAGCCCGCGCGCCGGACGTTCTCGACGGTCGGTCGATTCATCTCCGGGCCGACCTGCCGGGAGAGCGGGGTCATCAGGTTCATCATCAGGTTGAACGGAAACCAGCGGCTTCCCGTGTGCTCGAACATGCGAAGCTCGCCTCCGGGCTTCAGGACGCGTCGGAGGGACTCGAGTCCGGCGACGGGATTGGGTACCGAACAGAAGGTGCAGGAGGTGAAGACCTGATCGAAACAGCCGTCCTCGAAATCGAGATCGTGGACATCCATCTCGTGAAGTTCGAGATGGCCGGCGTAGGCTTCAGCGCGCGGTCGGGCCTTTTCGAGCATGCGAGGGCTGATGTCGATTCCGGTGATCGTACGGCCCGGAGGAAAGAACGGAATGTCCAGACCGGTTCCCACGGCGAGAAAGAGGATCTTCCCATCCATCGCGCTGAAGAAATCCCGCTTGGCGGATTCCCATCGCCACTCGGGTCCGCGACCGCTCATCAGGTCGAAGTTGCGCGCGGCGCGATCCCATTTCCTTCGCGTGACTTCATCCACTTCCGGACTCCCCGTCTTCAACCATTCGCGGTCCGCCCGGCAAGCAGGGCGTTCATGACATACGTAAAACCGAGGCAGCCGATTCCCGAGAGCGCGCCCCAGCGGATCCCATCGAGCAGGCTCATTCCGGTCATGGGCGCCGCCATTCCCACGATCATGCCGGCCACCATTCCGGTCAGCATCGTCGGGATCATGACTTCCATGGCACCGAAGAAAATGAAGAAGAGCCCGACGCCCAGGACGAGCGCGATGGCCATGCCGATGGCCATCCCGAGAAACATGCCCAGCCACATGTTCCATGCGGGATCAAAGAGCGCGGCACAGGCGAGGCCGGCGAGTGCGCCCGTCGACACGTTGGCGAGGAGATCACCGAGGAGAAAATACGGGCGGGTTTCCATGATGGACTCCTGGCAGACTGCAGGGAAAGCGTAGCGAACACGCCCCGATGGCGTACCCTCTGGATTCCGGCTCGCCCGGGGACGTTGGCGAATCGTTGGCAATCCACCTCCGGCGATCAGTCGGGGAGAATCAGGACGACGGAGAAGAAAGCGATGGCACGAATCGAGCTGATCGATCCGGAGAAGGCGGAAGGGCGCGTCAAGGAGGTCTTCGACCGGGTCAAGTCGTATTACCACATGGTGCCGGGCCTGCAGAAGGCGCTCTGCTACCTGCCCGAAACGACCAATGCCCTCTGGGACCTGAGCCTCGCCACGGCGAGCGAAGGCAGCATCCGCGAAGAACTGAAGCGGGTCCTTTTCGCCGTGACGGCTCATGAGGTCGAATGCGAATACTGCACGGCCGCGCACATGATCGCCCTGCTCGGTCAGAAATGGACCCAGGAAGAGTGCACGGAGGTGATCCTCGGCAAGCATTCCCCACGTCTCAGTGAAAAGGAGAACGCGGCGGTCGATTTTGCCCGCGCGGTCGCGCAGCGTCCGGCAGGCATCACGCAGGAACAGGTCGACGCCCTGCGCGAGATCGGCTGGACGGATGCCGAGATCGTGGAGATCGTCGCGGCGGTCGCCCTGATGAAATACACGACGACGGTCGCGAGTGCCCTCGATGTTCCCCTCGAAAAGGCGATGGAAGGGATCGGCGTGAGCTGCGGGGTCCCGCTCGACAAACTCGACGGCTGAGTCGGGATCTACTGCGTCGGAAAGTGGTCTCGGCGGATGACAGTCGGCGGGTTCGTCTCGCGTTCCGCCTGCTCGCCGGTCAGGCGGGCGGTCCGGTCTCGATCGGGAGAGAAGGGTCGGCGCCCCATTCGCTCCAGGAGGCGTCATAGAGCGCCGCGTTCTCGACGCCGAGCAGGTGGAGCACGAAGAGCGAGAACGCGGCGAAGACCCCTCCGCCGCAGTAGGTGATCACCCGTTGGTTGCGGGGGACGCCCGCGTCCTTCCAGAGACGCTCGAGGGCGTCGGCTGGAAGCAGCGTCGAAGACCCGGGATCGAGATTCGCCGGGGCGGGCAGATTCCGAGCCCCGGGGATGTGGCCGGCGCGATGCCCGGGATAGAGTTTCGCCTCTCCCCGATAGAAGGGTTCCGGAAGCGCGTCGACGATGCAGACATCGTCCCGATCGATCGCCGCCAGGACCTCGTCGCGCGTGACGCGGAGTTCGGGACGGACACGCGCTTCGAAGCGAGTGGGATCCGGCCGGACGGGATGCGAATCCGTCGGATGACCCTCCCGGACCCAGCGCGCATAGCCCCCGTCGAGCAGTCGCACGTCGTCGTGGCCGTAGTAGCGGAGGGCCCACCACAGTCGGGCTGCCCAGGTTCCTCCGCTTCCGTCGTGGAGGACGACCGTCGTGTCGTTGCCGACGCCGAGCCGGCCCATCAAGGCCTCGAAGCGCTCGGGTGAAAGGATCTCGAGGGGGGCATCCGGATGGGCGAGATCCTGGTCGAGATCGACGAAGATCGCACCGGGGATGTGTCCCGTCTCGTATTCCTCGCGTCCGGGTGTCGGCTCGAGCTGCCCGTCCCGGCCGGGGCGGAGATCGAAGCGAAGGTCGAGGACCCGGAGATTCGGGTCCTCGAGATGGGCAGTGAGCCAGGCCGGGTCGACCAGGGATTCGGGATGGGCGTATTCCATGTCCGGAGTATACCGCCGACCGCCGGCTCGCGATCCCGACGGTTCACGGTCAGGGTCCGTGTCGCGAGAAGATCTTCTCGCCATCCGGCCCGAAAGACACGACGTCATAGGACTCGTGTCTTCGCGGGTCCGGATGCTCCATTCCGGGCGAGCCCATGGGCATACCGGGGACCGCGAGACCCGAAACGCCGGGGCGCTCCTTCAGGAGTCTTGCGATGTCCGAGGCGGGAACGTGTCCCTCGATCACGTAGCCCTCGACGATCGCCGTATGGCATGAGCTGAGCTTGCCGGGGATGCCATTCATCGCCTTGAGCGCATCCAGATTCGCGAGTTCCGTCGCTTCGACCGTGAATCCGGCCTCCCGGAGATGGTCGATCCATTTCGTACAGCATCCGCAGGTCGGCGTCTTGTAGACCTGGATCGTCGCTTCGCCCGCAAGGGCCGAAGGAATCGCGAGAAGAAAAGACAGTGCGACGGAAAGGACGATGGTCGGAACGATGGATTCCGATCGTCTGGTCATGGAAACGGGCGGGATCGACATGGTTCGTGGTCTCCTGAAGGGGTTCGTGTGAGAGGATCGAGAAATCGCTCTGCCCTGACCGTTATCGAGTCGCCTGCTCCGTATGGCGCGGAGATGGCCCGCTTCAATCTGATCATGGGTTTCGCCATCTTTGAAAAAGGGGCGAGCAGCGGGCTTCTTGCGGACACCATCGGCCTCTACGTAGCATCGTGTCTCGCGAACGGATCATGGGCGAACGGGAGGGAAAGATGCCATCCATGGAAAGCATCGCTCGAGGAAGAATTGCGGCACTGACTCTCGCTTTCTGCGCGACCCCCTATGTCGGTCTCCGGCTCTACCTCGCGTTGGAAATGCACGAAGTAGCCGCGACGGCCGCGATTCCGGACACGTGGATCCTGAGTGGCCTCTTCCTGCTCGGTGTCCTGATGCCGACATTCGGGGTCGTCTGGATTCTCCGTCGTGTCCTGAAGGATCGGCTCCAATTCCAGCTCGGCGGTCTTCTTCAGGTCTATCTCACGTTGGTCCTGCTCTTCGCCAGCAGCTTTGCCATCGCGCAGGCGAGCAGCATCGAGCCCAGCTTTTCCGGGATGCCGATTCTCTGGACGATCGATGAGCCTGTGGACCTCCAGGTTCATGTCACACGGTTGCATGACATATTCCTCGATTCCCTGTATCTCAGTGTCATCACGATCACGACGGTGGGTTATGGGGACCTGGTCCCGATGTCGTACCTCGCGCGGTTCTTGACGGCAGTCGAGGGATTGGCCGGGATCGGTTTCGTGGGAATCGCGCTTGGCCACTATTTTTCCGTCTGCCTCCACGCACGGACGAGTGATCGACGCAGCCGGTGATCCCGCCTCGCGACTCATGGACGCGTCTCCGCCGGCTCCCCGCGTTCATCACCCGAAGGAAGATTCCATCCCCGCACCAGCGCGAACGTGACCGGGATCACGATCAAGGTCAGGATCGTCGCCGAAACCAGGCCGCCTACCATGGGCGCCGCGATTCGTCGCATCGTTTCCGATCCGCTTCCGGTTCCCCACATGATCGGCAACAGGCCGACGATCGTCGAAACGACCGTCATCATGATCGGGCGGACTCGGAGGCCAGCCCCCTCGCGAACCGCTTCCCGGAGGTCCCTCCGATCGTTCAGCCGCCCCTCCTCCTCGAATCGCGAGACGGCCTCCTCGAGAAAGACCAGCAGGATGACACCCAGCTCCGCCGCGACACCCGCCAGGGCGATGAATCCGACGCCGACGGCGACGCTGAGGTCGTAGTCGAGCCACCAGAGCAGCCAGACGCCACCGATCGAGGCCAGAGGCAGCGTCAGCATGACGATCAAGGCGTCCGACAGGCGCCGGAAGTTGAGGTAGAGAAGCAGGAAGATCGCACCGAGGGTGATCGGGACGACGATCCGGAGCCGCTCGGCGGCTCGCTCCATGTATTCATACTGACCGCTCCAGGCGATGGAATAGCCGGGCGGAAGTTCGAACTCGCGTTCGAGCGTCTTCTTCGCCCGGTTGACCCAGGTGCCGACATCCACTCCGTCGAGATCGACGTAGATCCACGCGTTCAACCGTGCATTCTCGCTCTTGATCGAGGGCGGGCCCTTCCGGATCTCGAGCTTCGCGAGTTGGGAGAGAGGAACCTGCGCGCCGCTCGGCGTCGGAACCAGCACCCGCCTCAGCATCGCGAGGTTGTCGCGGAGCTCGCGGGAATAGCGGACGTTCACGGGATACCGTTCGAGTCCTTCGACGGTCCAGGTGACGTTCATCCCTCCGATGGCCGATTGAATGACGTCCTGGACGTCTGCGATCGTGAGTCCATAGCGAGCGATCTCGTGACGGTCGATGTCGAAGTCGAGATAGTTGCCTCCGACGACCCGTTCAGCAAAGATGCTCAGGGTGCCCGGCTCGTCGGCGAGAATCCCTTCGACTTCTTGACCCAGTTCCTGCAGTTTCATCAGGTCCGGGCCCGCGATCTTGATGCCCACCGGCGTCTTGATGCCCGTTGCGAGCATGTCGATGCGGGTCTTGATCGGCATCGTCCACGCATTCGTAACCCCCGGCAGCTTGACCGATTCCTCGAGCTCCGCGATCAGCTTCTTGATCGTCATGCCTTCCCGCCATTCCTCCGGTGGTTTGAGCATGATCGTCGTCTCGATCATCGAAAGCGGCGCGGGATCCGTCGCCGTATCCGCACGGCCGACCTTGCCGAAGACGTGATGGACTTCCGGGATCTTTCGGATCATCCGGTCCGTCTGCTGGAGGATCTCTCTCGCCTTCGTGATCGAAACACCGGGCAGGGTGGTCGGCATGTAGAGCAGGTCACCCTCGTTCAGTGGCGGCATGAACTCGGAACCGAGTCGTGGGAGGGGGTACAGGACGGTCGCGACCAGAAGCAGGCCGGCGGCCGTCAGGACCAGGATCCGCCTGCGCAGGACGAAGTGGATGACCGGTGCATAGAGCCAGAGAAGCAACCGATTGAGCGGATTCCGGCTCTCGGGAACGATCCGGCCACGAATGAACCAGATCATCAGGACGGGGACGACCGTGATCGCGAGCACGGCTGCTCCGGCCATCGAGTAGGTCTTCGTGAAGGCCAGGGGTTGGAAGAGCCGACCTTCCTGCGCTTCGAGCGTGAAGACGGGAAGAAAGGAGACCGTGATGATCAAGAGCGAGAAGAAGAGGGCAGGGCCCACCTCCGTCGCGGCATCGATCATGATCTGTTTGCGCGGTTTCTTCCCTTCATCCCGCTCGAGGTGTTTGTGCGCGTTCTCGACCATGACCACGGCCGCATCGACCATGGCCCCGATCGCGATCGCGATGCCGCCGAGTGACATGATGTTGGCATTGATGCCCTGACCGTACATGATGATGATCGAGACCATCACGCCGAGCGGAAGCGTCAGGATCGCGACGAATGCACTCCGCAGGTGGACGAGGAAGAGAACGCAGATCAAGGCGACGATCGCGATCTCCTCGACGAGCTTCTCCCGGAGGTTGTCGACCGCGCGCTCGATCAACGCGGACCGATCGTAGACGGTGACGATCTCGACGCCTTCGGGCAGGCCGGCCTTCAGCGTTTCGAGCCTGGCCTTCACGTTCCGGATGACGTCGAGCGCGTTCTCTCCGAATCGCATGATGACGATCCCCGCCGCGACTTCGCCTTCGCCGTTCAGATCGGCCAGGCCGCGACGCAGCTCGGGCCCGAAATGGACCTTCGCGACGTCTCGCAGGAGGACCGGAGTGCCGGTCCCATTGGTTCCGATCACGATCGAACGGAGATCGTCCAGGGATCGGATGTAGCCGCGGCCCCGGACCATGAATTCGGTTTCGGCCATCTCGACGAGGCGTCCGCCCACGTCGTTGTTGCTGCGCTGGATCGCCTGTCGGATCTGGGAAAGCGAGAATCCGTAGGAAGCCAGCGCGTTCGGCTCGACCTCGACCTGGTATTGACGGATGAATCCGCCGATGCCGGCGACTTCGGCGACGCCGGGCACGGTCTGGAGTTCGTAGCGGAGATACCAGTCCTGGATCGAGCGGAGTTCTGCCAGATCGTGCTTTCCCGTCCGGTCGACGAGCGCGTATTCGTAGATCCATCCGACGCCGGTCGCGTCCGGTCCGAGCGCGGGGGTGACGCCGGGAGGAAGGCGTCCCGCGACGAAGTTCAGGTACTCCAGCACACGTGATCTCGCCCAATAGAGATCAGTGCCGTCCTCGAAGATGATGTAGACGAACGAGAATCCGAAGAACGAATAGCCTCTCACGGTCTTGGCGAACGGAACGGAGAGCATGGCCGTCGTGAGCGGGTAGGTCACCTGGTCTTCGACGACCTGTGGCGCCTGTCCGGGATATTCCGTGAACACGATCACCTGGACATCCGAGAGGTCCGGAATCGCATCGAGGGGCGTATTCCTGGCTGCATAGACGCCCGTGGCGATCAGGACGATCGTCGCGAGGCCGACCAGGAAGGGATTGTTCGCGGAGCCTTCGATGATGCGGCGTAGCATCGGCCTACTCGTCCGTTGCAGGCATGGAGTGGCCCGCCTGGGGAGATCCGGCATCGGATTCCATGTTCATCGACTTCATGTCCGCCATGCCATCCATGTCGTGTTCCGAAAGGTCCATTCCCATGTCCATCTCCATGCCCGGCTCCGATCGGCTTTTCTTCGCTCCATCCATCCCATCCATTCCATCCATCGGGGCCATCTCTCCGTCGTCCGACTCCTTCGATCCCCCGGAGCGCAGGAACTTCTGCACGGCTTCCTGCAATTTGCTTTCGCTGTCGAGCAGGAATTGGCCGGACGTGACGACGAGTTCGCCTTCCGAGAGTCCGGATGTGATTTCGAGCCACCCGTCGCCGGAGTCGATTCCCAACTCGACGTCGCGGGGCTCGAAATATCCGCCCGGCAGCGAAATGATCACGAGACTTCGCCGGCCGGATCGGATGACCGCTTCTTCCGGAACGGTCAGGACGTCGGGGCGAAGATCGGTTTCGATCGTGACGTTCGCGAACATGTCGGGCTTGAGTTCGAGATCCGGATTCGCGAGTTCGAGCCTCGCGCGCGCCGTCCGGGTCCTGGGGTCGAGGAAGGGGTAGACGTAGGTGACGACGCCTTCGAAGACCCTGCCGGGCAGGTAGCTCAGGTCGGCGATGCCGCGCTGGCCGACCGCGACCCAGGGGAGTTCGTATTCGTAGATGTCCGCATAGAGCCACACCCGGGAGAGGTCGGCGATCGTATAGAGATTCATGTTGGCATCGATCTGCATGCCCTCTCGTGCCATCAGATCCGTCACGACGCCGCTGTTGGACGCATAGAGCGTCAGCGTCTTGCGGACTTCGCCCGTTTCCAGGAGGCGCTCGATCGCGGAATCCGGGATGTCCCAGAGTTCGAGGCGCATCCGAGCCGCCTTGAAGAGCTCGTCTCCTCCCTCCGAAATGTCTTCGAACGCGCTGCTCCCCGTCGATTTCCGATAGGCCTGGGCGACGAGCAGTTCTTCCTGGGTCGAGACGAGTTCGGGCGAATAGACGTCGAGAAGGGGTTGTCCCTTCTTCACCATCTGCCCTTCGTACTCGACGTAGAGCTTCTCGATCCAACCCTGGAACTTCGTGTGGACATGGCTGACCAGACGCTCGTCGTAGTCGACGAGGCCGACCGTGCGGATCTTGCGCGCAAGGTCACGCCGCTCGACGGGTGCGGTTCGGACACCGCTGCTCTGGATCAGTGCGGATTCGACACGAATCCGCTTGCCGTCACCACCCGCTTCCCCCGGACAGACCGGGATGAGATCCATTCCCATCGGAGACTTTCCGGGTTCGTTCCGCACATAGGTCGGGTCCATCGGTGCCTTCCAGTAGGCCGGTGCAGCGCCACCGGGACAAGGCCCGTCTCCGGATCCGTCCGCGGGGGTGGATGCGGACGTAGGAGATCCTCCGGTGGATCCCCCCATCTTCGTGGCCGCGAACCAGCCGATGCCGGCGGCAAGCAGGGCGACGAGGATCATGTTGAGCCCGTTCGTCGATTTCATCGGAGCGTCTCCCCTACGGCGGCCTCGACGGCGGAGAAGGCCGCTCGGCGGTCGGCCCAGGCCCGCTCGAGACGCAACTCGGCTTCGAGCAAGCTGACCTGGCTGTCGATCAGATCGAGAAAATCCACTTTGTCCACCTCATACCCGGAGCGGGTCGATTCGAGTGATTGGCGTGCCTGGGGAATCAATCCGTCTCCAACGAGATCGACTTCGGAGTCGGCTTGTCGCAGGGACGCGAAGCGGCTGCGAAGGGAATTCAGCAAGGCGGCGTGAGCATTCCGATAGTCGGCGCGGGCTCGCCTCGCGAGCGCCTGCCGTTCCGCCACCCGGGCCTGCCATTTCCGGCGGTCGATGGGGAGCCGGATCGTGATTCCCGCGGAGACGAAGTCATCGCCATCGACGGGATCCCCCGGCACGCTTCGTCGGATCCGATAGCCGACGCCAAGATCGAAATCGGGATAGCCCTCGAGTCGGGCGACCCGCTCCAGGCGATCCGCCTCTTCGATCCGTTCCCGTAGGCGCTTCAAGAGGGGGCTGCGTTCTTCGAGCCTCTCGACGAGTTCCGTGAGCGTGGGGAGCGGGGCATCATCCGCCAGGTCGGTCGTGTCGGGCAGCCGGGTCTCCGGTGGGAGATCCAGGAGTGCGGCCAGGGACGCCTCCGCCCGTTCGACCGACGCGACCCGCGAAAGCCGTTCGTTCAGCAGCCGGGTCAGCTCGACCTGGGCCCGCAGGACGTCCTGCTGCAAGCCCCGGCCGACGGAGTATTTCGTCTCCGCGATGCGCGTCAGCTGGCGCAACAGATCGATGTTCCGGTCGGTGATCGCCAGCGCGCGATGGGCAAAACCGAGTTCCGCCCAGGCCCGTTCGACGGCAGCGGCGATTCGGAGCTGACGGTCCTCGAGCTGCCAATCGGCGGCCTTCGCGGCCGCGCGGGCGGCGGCCTCGCGATTTCCGAGCACGCCGGGAAAGGGGAACTTCTGCTTGAAGCCGAGCTGGTTTCCGGAAAGCGGAGTCGATGCGAAATCGAAATCGCCGGTCGGGATGTTGCTCGCTTCGTAGCTGAAGCGTGGATCGTCGAGGGCACCGGCCGGTGCGATGCGCTCCTTCGCGGCGGCGGCGGAAGCGGCATCCTGCTCGAGAGCCGGATTGGCCTGGCGGGCTCGCTCGAGACACCAGGAGAGGGTGAGGACTTCGGGGATTCCTTCCGCCGCTGCCGCTTCGGGCGCGCGCTCTCCGGCGCTCGCCAGGAGAGGCAGGGTCGCGATGGACAGGATGATCAGTCGTCGGATCGAAGGCTTCATGATTCGAAGGACCACGCATAGTGATCGAGGCCGTAGACCAGGGCGCCACCCAGGAAGCCGGTGACCCCGACGACGGCCGCGGCGGTGAAGAGCAGGATTCGGAATCGAATCCTCGTCGCGTCGTCCTGGCGCGCGCGCTCGAGGAGAACGAGGAGTCCGATGGAAAGCAGGGCGGTCGTGGTGCCGACCCACCGATGGGCCGTCATCGGCCATTCATCGTCCACGAGGTGGAATCCGCCGAAAAGCCAGCCCAGCGTCGCGGCACCCACCGCACTGATCGCGCCGACCAGGACCGAGAAATGGACGACGTTCTCGAAGTAGCTCGAGCGGGTCCGTATGGCCAGGAATTCGGCCAGGGCCGCGACCGAGAGCAGCGCGATCGGGAAATGGGTGAGGGGCGGATGGAATCGTCCGACCCATGCGAGGGGTTTCGGCACGTTGCTCGGGGGCTCTGCTGCCGCGGCGGGCGCGGACTCGACCCGGTGACCTGCGGAATGGTCCCCAGGGTCGTGATCTCCGGTGGCGCCGGATCCCGACCGGGCCGCGGACAGCTCGGGCGCGAGAACGGAGGCGGTGGGCGTTGCTTCCGTGACGGACTCGGGTGTGTTGGTCGCCGCTTTTCTTCTTGCTTCTTCATGGCCCTTGTGGGCCGAGACGTGATCCGGAGCCGAGATCAGCAGGATCGTGATCGCGAAATACAGCCAATTCCGTTTGAAACCATTCTTCATCGTCATCGAGACTCCCGAGAATCCAGGACACCTCTTCGAGGCGTCGGCTGAGCATGGAGATCCGCCATGTGGCAGACCTCGGCCGGCAGGGCGTCTCCGGTTTTCGCCCAGCGCCCAGCGCCCGCCGGGCGCACCTGGTGCCGTGCGTTGCGCGGAGATGCTCGGGTCGCTTCAGATGATGAGAGTGGATTTGAGCAGCAGGACGTCGGGCGGCGGGAGGTCGGAAATGACGGCAACCTGCAGCCCCGTACCTCGTTCGAGCTGCACCCGATCGACACGATTCCCCGCGTCGATCGCGTGATCGATCGACGATGAAGCATTCGTGTCGGCGGATTGGGGCACGAACCCGTGAAGGGTGAGTTGGCACCCACAGCCGTCTTCCGGATTCGACGAACCCGACCGTTCGTGGGACGACGAGTGGGACGTCTTCTCGTGGCAGGCGTGTTCTGTGATCGATGTCGGCCCGACAGACGGGCTCTCGAAGCAGGCCAGCCCGCAAATCGGCGTATGAATGGCGAAAAGCGCCATCATGACCACGATCTGCCACCCGTTTCGTCTCAAGCTCATTGGCTCCCTGATCGGCTCTTGTGTCCGATGTGTCCGATCGGCTCGGTCCAGTCGGTTCGTGTTTCGATGATTTCCGACCCTGCTTCTACGATCCGATTTCCGCCCCTGTTCTTCTCTATCGGACGGCCGTGCCGGGCTCTTGATACCCCATGAGGGTATGAGTAGCATATCGCGAGGCGACGCCGAACCGCAAGTAGCAGGCAGCCGGTGTGACCGGCCCACAGTGCGAAGGGGAGCACAGATTGGATCAAGCCGCGCGCAGGAAGGTTCTCACGAGGCTCAAGCGGATCGCTGGGCAGGTGGAGGGAATCCAACGCATGGTGGAGGCCGACCGATACTGTGTCGACGTCCTGAATCAGATCGCCGCCGTGGAGGCGGCGCTCGACCGGGTCGGACATCTGCTCCTGGCCTCTCATGTGGAGACTTGCGTGGCGAGCGCGATCGAGAGCGGCAAGCCACGCGAACGAAAGAAGAAACTGGACGAGTTGATGGACGTCTTCTCCCGCTTTGGTCGCGTCCGTCCCTGAACCGGGACGAGGGCGATTCGCTTCGTCGCGAGTGGTGGGCCGTTCCTCCGAAGAGCGCTCCCAAGGAGTCCGTCGTCGATGGATGATCGCCTTCGGCGATGTCCTCTCGTTCCATCGCTCATCATTTCCGTTTTTTCCGTCACGATCGACGCGAGTCGAACGTATCTGAACGCTGCGCTGGAGCCACCGCGGTGGGTCCTCGTATTGGGTCGTCGTCGTAGGTCACTACATGAGATGGGCTGGCTTGACGTCGACTGGATGGACGAACCGGATCGGGTGAGGGGGAGATCGGAATTGCGAATCGAGACTCGGATGCGGGCGGGGGC
>DRKE01000047.1 GCA_011051925.1 Deltaproteobacteria bacterium | reverse complement strand
CTCGATTCCGATCGCCCCCGATCCGATCACGAGGAGACGCTCGGGCAGGACGCGCGGGACCATGGCCTCGCGATACGTCCATACGAGTTCGCCATCGGGCTCGAGGCCGGGCAGGACGCGTGCCCGCGCACCCGTCGCGAGGATGATGTTGCGCGCTCCGATCTCCTCCTCGGCACCCTCCGCCTTCTCGACGGCCACGCGGCCGGTCCCCGCCAGCCGTCCGGAGCCTTCGTGAACGACGACGCCGTTCTTCTTCATCAGATGCCGGACCCCCGCATTCAGTCGCTTCGAGACCTTGCGCGACCGCTTCACGATCTTCGGAAGATCGAAATCGACCTCGCCCACGCTGAGGCCGAATTCCTCGGCCCGCGAGGCCAGATGGAAGAGCTCCGAGCTGCGCAGCAACGCCTTGGTCGGGATGCAGCCCCAATTGAGGCAGACACCGCCGAGTTCGGCCCTTTCGACGAGCGCAACGGAAAGACCCAGCTGTCGCGCCCGGATCGCCGCCGGATAGCCGCCCGGGCCCCCGCCGATCACGACCACGTCATAGGTTCCACCACTCATCGGATCCCCCTCATCGTGTTCCTTCCTGCGCCGATCCCGTGATCGCCGATCGCTTCACAACATCATCCCCAGCGGATCTTCCAGGCGCGCACGCAGCGCCGAAAGCAGTCCGGCGCCAACCGCACCGTCGACGGCACGATGGTCCGCCGCGAGCGTGAGGGATGCAACCTGCCCGACCTCGATCTCTCCGTTTCGCACGATGGGCTCCTGCCCCGCCGCCCCGACACCGAGGATGCACGCCTGGGGCGGATTCAGGATCGGGTAGACCGATTCGATCCCGTACATCCCGAGATTCGAGATCGTGAAGGTCCCCCCCTGGTACTGCTCGGGCCGCAGCTTCCCCTCGCGTGCGGCGCGCGCCAGGGATCTGATCTCCTGTGCCAGGACCGCCAGCCCCTTGCGATCGGCATCGCGAAGGACGGGCGTGACCAGTCCAGCCTCGGTCGCCACCGCCACCGAGATGTCGACCGTCCGATGGACCCGCATCTCGTCGCCTGCGAAGGAGACGTTGGCGGCGGGCACTTCGCGGAGCGCGAGGGCCGCCGCACGCACGATGAAATCGTTGACCGAGATCCTGACCTCCCGTCCGACATCCGCCAGCTCCGCATTGAGCCGCGCCCGTGCTTCGAACACGGCATCCATGGGACAGCGGATCGAGAGATAGAAATGCGGAATCTCCCGTTTCGACTCGCTCATCCGACGGGCGATCGTCTTCCGCATGGCGCTCAGGCGGACCGATTCGAAACCCGCCGGCCCGGCGCCCGTCTCGTCCGGTTCCGCTGGCAAGGAATCCTCGAGCTTCCCCTCGGATGGCGTGTCCACGGCAGGAGACGACATCGCCCCCGATGCCGCCCCGACCATGCCGAGGACATCCTTCTCGACGACCCGGCCGCGCGGCCCGCTTCCCGCGACGCCATCGAGATCGACCCGATGGAGCGACGCAACGCGACGGGCAAGCGGGGTCGGCTCGCGGGTCGAGCGGGCGTGGGCGGCGGGTTCCGGCGCGGCTCGTGTCGGCCGAGGCGTCGTCGTCTCCCCTGGCGTCTTCCCGGTGCGTCCCTCGTCTGTTCCGGATTCCTCCGATGCCGCATGGGCGGGCTCGGGTTCGAGCAGCCCCAGTCGGGTTCCGGATGGAATGTCCTCGGTCCCCTCGTCCAGATCGAGCTGAAGGATCGTGCCGGATGCCGGCGCTTCGAGCTCGACGGTCGATTTGTCGGTCTCGAGCTCAGCGATCACGTCGCCCTTTGCGACCCGATCTCCGACCGAGACCAGCCAGGTGGCGAGCGTCGCCGATCCGGTCTCCGCCGAAAGCCGGGGCATCTCGATCTCGATCGGCAACTTCGTCCTACCCCCCGAAACGACCCGGCCGGGACCAGGCCGAACCCGATCCACCCCGTCGTCGACGATTCCGGGAACATAGCGTCCACGATTGGACCGGGAGGCCTGCTGCCCGCTACGCTCGCCGGATGGGTGGAGAATGGACCGACCGGCTGGGTGAGGTGGAGCTCCGAATCGAATCGCGGCGACTGGGCGACGATGGGGGCCCGACCCTTCGTGTCGGTCCGGCCGGGCGCGGTCTCGAATGGCTGCGATTCGACTGCTTCGACAAGAATCCCCATTGGCATCTCGACCCGACGGGTCGCGACGAGGTCCAGCCCCTGGTCGGATCGCCGGATCCCATCTCCGAGGTTTTCGGGATGCTCCGGAGCGATCTCCCGGGCCTGCTGGAACGGGCGGGGGCCCCCTCCACGGCCCTCGCGAGTCTCCGGTCGACGGACCTCGCCCGGCGCCTGCTCGAGGCGGAACGCAGGATGCGCCACCGCCCTGCCTGCCTCGACGAACTCGATATCCACAGGCTACGCCAGCGACGCAGCGCCAAATGGCATCTCCATCCGGACGACATCCTTCCGGCCTGGGTCGCTGAAATGGATTTCCCCGTCGCGGCCTCGATCCAGGACGAGCTGCGCCGCTTCGTCGAGTCGTCGGATCTGGGATACCCCCTCGAGTCCGAGGATACGGGTCTGCCCCGGGTCTTCAGCGAGCGCATGCAGGAACGCTTCGATTGGAGTCCCGATCCCCGCCGCGTCGAGCTCCTCTCCGAAGTGGTCCAGGGTCTCTTCATCGCCCTCGAAGCCTTCACGGAGAAGGGCGAGGGGGCGATCGTCCAGACCCCGATCTACCCGCCCTTCCTGGCCGCCGTCGCGGAAACCGGCCGGAGGCTGGTCGAGAACCGGATGATCCGGGGTGGCGAACGACTGGAATTCGATCTCGACGGCCTGGCCGACCGGATCGATCCCGGCACCCGGATCCTTCTTCTGTGCAATCCCCACAATCCCTCGGGCCGGGTGATGACGCAGGAGGAGCTCGATCGCCTCGCCGCACTCGTCCTCGAACACGACCTGCTCGTCGTCAGTGACGAGATCCACGCCGACCTGGTCTTCGAGGGCCGTCGGCATATCCCTTTCGCGAGCCTCGGCCCCGAGATCGCCCGACGGACGATCACCCTGACCTCGACGAGCAAGGCCTTCAACATCCCGGGCCTTCGCTGTGCCATCGCCCATTTCGGGGACGCGCGATTGCAGGCGCGATTCAATCAGCTTCATCCCGTCCACACGCGGGGCGGAATCGGGCTGCTGGGGATCTACGCATCGATCGCGGCATGGCGCTGGGGCCAACCCTGGCTCGACGAGGTCGTGCCCTACCTCCAGGCCAATCGTGATTTCGTCCGCGAACGCCTGGCAGAGCGGATCCCCGAGATCGGGTTCGATGCGCCGGAATCGACCTATCTCGCCTGGCTCGACTGTGCCGCGCTTCCGATCGAAGGTTCTCCCGCTTCCTTCTTCCTTCGCAACGGCGGGATCGCGCTGTCGGGTGGACGACGATTCGGCGGGGGCGGCGACCAGCACGTCCGATTGAATTTCGCAACCTCCCGACCGATCCTTTCCGAGGCGATCGACCGCATGGCCAAGGCTCTCGGCCGATAGCCGACAGGAGGCGAGCGTCCGATGAGTCCGCCCCATGAACACGGCCATGGTCATGGCCCTTCGGCCTCCGACATTCGCCAGCAGAATCGTCGGCGACTCCTCTTCGTGCTGCTCCTCGCCCTTTCCTATGCCGGGATCGAGCTCGTCGGCGGCCTGATCACGGGCTCCCTGGCGCTGCTCGCGGATTCCCTCCACATGGTTTCCGATGTGGCCGCGTTGGCGCTTTCGCTGCTCGCCGTATGGATGGCAACGCGCCCCGCGAGCGGCCGGCGCACCTTCGGAAACAGCCGGGCCGAGATCCTGGGTGCCCTCGCCAATGGTCTCGCCCTGGGCGTCGTGGCCGTCTTCATCACGACCCATGCCATCGAGCGGTTCATGTCGCCCCGCGATGTCGAGGGGGGGGGCGTGATCGTCGTCGCCGTGGGGGGATTGCTGATCAACCTCGTGAGTCTCTGGATCCTCGAGGCCGGCCGCGGGGCATCGCTGAATGTCCGGGGCGCCTGGCTTCACGTCGCCAGCGACACCCTCGCGAGCGTCGGCGTGATCCTGGCGGGCGCGGGCATCTGGGCCTTCGGCTGGATCTGGCTCGATCCCGCCGTTTCGATCGTCGTGAGCGTTCTCGTCCTGCTCTCCGCCTGGCACCTCGTCCGCGAAGCGCTCGACGTCCTGATGGAGGCGGTTCCGGGCCACCTCGATCCCGAGGAGATCCGTGATGCCTTGCTCGCGGTACCGGGGGTCTCCGCCCTCCACTGCCTCCACATCTGGACGATCGGCAGCGGCGAGATCTCCCTCTCCAGCCACCTCGTCATCCGGCCCGGTCATGAGCCCGAGAGGCTGCTGCGAAACGTGCGCAGCGAATTGACGAATCGCTTCGGGATCGTCCACACGACGATCCAGATCGAGTTCGATCGGGACCAACGGGACGCGGATCCCGCCTGTGACGAGGTCTGTGACGCCCGGACCGCCATCGGCTGATCTCGAACCTGAACTCCGAGTCATCTTTTACCCTCTTTTCCCGGCTCGTCGACTGACGCTACCGTCAGTACTGACATGAACGTCACTCCCTCGCTTCCTGACTCCGAATCTCCGGACCCGTCGCGCCCGACCCGGGTGGCCCCCACCCGCGTGGCGAGACCTGCGGCCACGCGGCGCCGATTGCTCGAGGCCGGGCTCGCGCTCTTCGCCGAAAAGGGGCCCCGGGACGTCACCAGCCACACCATCGCCGCCAAGGCGGGGTATGCCGCGGGCACCTTCTATCTCCATTTCAAGGACAAACTCGCCCTCTTCCGGGAGCTCGCCGAGGAGGCCGCCGGCGAGCTCGAAGCACGACTCGATGGCGTCGCCCAGAACCGGACGGACCCGGCCGAGATCACCCGGGCCCAGGCAGAGGCCCTCGTCGGCTTCGCCGAGGACCGGCGGGACCTGCTTCGGATCGTCTTCCATCCCGGTGGAGAGGCCGGCGAGATCGGCCCCCAGATCCTCGCCCGTCTGG
>DRKE01000046.1 GCA_011051925.1 Deltaproteobacteria bacterium | reverse complement strand
GGATCGTCCGGGAACCAACGGATCCGAGAACGCGGTCGGTCTCGACATGCCGGTCTCGATCTACCCCATCTTCGAGAACGCGCTGCGTGCAGCCCGGGGCGAGAGCCTGGAGGAACACCGCGTCTCGATGGGCGAACTCTTCGCCCCCTTCACGCGGGTGGCCGCGAAGAATCCCCATGCCTGGTTCCCGACCGAGCGAAGCGCCGAAGAACTCGCGACGCCCGGTCCCGACAACCGGATGATCTGCTTTCCCTACCCGAAATACCTGAACGCCGTCATCGCGACCGATCAATCGGCCGGCGCGCTGGTCGCCTCCCAGGAGATGGCGCGCCGACTGGGCGTGCCGAAGGAGAATTGGATCTATTGGCGGGGCGGAGCCGTCGCGATCGAGGCGCCCTGGCATTTCAGCGAGCGCCCTTCGTTTTCCGAATCACCCGCCCTCCGGACCTGCCACGAGACGGCCCTCGCCAATGCGGGTCTCGATTTCGACGAGATCGACCTGATCGATTTCTACTCCTGCTTTCCGTCGGCCGTGGCAATGGCTTGTGAAATGCTCGACCTCGCCCAGGACGATCCCCGGGGCTTCACGCTGACCGGCGGCCTCCCCTACGCGGGCGGTCCCGGAAACAGCTACAGCTTCCATGCCCTCGCGGCAGCCGTCGAAAGGCTTCGGGAGGGCTCGGGCGACCATGCCCTGGTGACGGGCAACGGCTGGTATCTCACGAAACACTCGGCGACGGTCCTCTCGCGTCATCCGGCCGATCCGGGACACGTTCCCTGCGCGGCGCCCGCGAGCGAGATCACCCGTTCCGAATGGACTGCCCCACCCGTCCGACTCCGCTCGGAAGCCAGCGGCCCGGCGCAGGTCGAGAGCTACACGATCGCCCACGACCGGGAGGGCCGACCCGCGAAGGGCATCATCATCGGCCGCCTCGTCGATTCGGACGAACGCTTCCTCGCGAACACGCCTGAGGATTCCCGCCTCCTCGAGGAACTCGAGCGGGTCGAGCTGATCGGAAGCCGGGGGCTCGTCCGCAACGAAGGCGACCGCAACCTCTACCTTCCCGACTGATCGACCGGGCAGATCCCGACCGCGCGTTCCGCGCCGAGCGGCCCGGCTCAGCCCTCGGCCCGGTCCAGGATCGCGCGAAGCGCGTCGGGTCGATCGAGGACGACACGACCCCGTCCGATCGTGATGATGCCTTCGCTCTCCCAACCGCGAAGCTGTTTGTTGACGCTCTCGCGTGTCGTTCCGACGAGATCGGCCAGATCCTGCTGGGGAAGATGGACCTCGACAGGGCCGCCAACGATCGGATGCTTCCCGTAGCGTTCCGAAAGCGCGAGGAGTCCCTTCGCGATCCGCCCGGGAAGCGGCATCGTCTGTCGATCCTCGGCGCGCTCCGAAAGACGCCGGACCGTCGCCGCCAGGACCTCCGCCAGCCCGATCGCCGCCCGCGGATGACGCTCGAGAAAGGGGATCAGCTCGCGTCGATGCAGCGTGAGCAGTTCCGTCGGCTCGACCGCGACGGCGCTCGCGGATCGCTCTTCCGCGTCGAGCAACGCGATCTCGCCGATCACCTCGCCCGGCCCCATCAGGGCGAACATCACGTCCCGCCCATCCGCACCCGTCGTCGAGACCTTGAGGGACCCGGACAGGATTCCATAGAGCTGGTTGCCGGGATCGCCCTTGCGAAAGAGGACCTCCTTCGGTTCGAGACGCTTCGTGGTCGTCGCCTCGAGCAGCCGGTCGAGTTCCCGGTCGTCGAGTGACGAGAAGATCGAAACGCTGCCCAGGAGTTCACGCCGATCCATGGCGAGAGACGATCACCTCCCCGGTCTCGGGGTCGAGCGTGACCCGCGGCGCCGGTCGAAGCCGCAACGAACGGCCATCCGCGCTCTCCCCGCTTCGGATATCGAAACGATAGCCATGCCAGGGACATTCGAGGATGCCGTCCTCGACGGAACAATCGCCGAGCGGGCCGAGCATGTGGGGACACTCCATCGCGTGGGCGATCAGCTCTCCCCCCTCCTCGACGAGGCGAAAGCGATGGCCGCCATACCCGAAGACCCAGGGAAGCTTCGGACGCAGCAAGGCGAGGCTTCCGAGGGAGATCGTTTCCGGCCCGTCCTCGCCGCCCTGCCCCCCCGAGCGGCCGGCCCGCTCGGCCAGGGCGGCCTCCCGGATCCGCATCATCTCCTCGTCCTGGTTCCAGAGAAGCGTGTAGAGCGACACATAGCCCTGTCCGAGCTGGCGAAGCGCATCCTCGGGCATCGGCTGGACCCGGAATTCGACGTGGATGGCCGTTCGGTGGGGCGCCAGGGGATCGAGGCGGGTCCAGATCTCGCTCGGCGCACCGGCGCCCGCCCGGGTCCGGGCGACATAATGCCCGGCGGCAGGATCCGTGACGAGTTCGATCTCCGCCCGTGCCTCACGGCCCATCGCGACCGTGGCTCGCCAACCCCAGTCGCCGGCCTCCTGAAGATCGATGGCCGAGAACGCTTCGGAATGCAGCCAGGGCAGATGTTCCCAGTCATGCACGTTCTCCCAGACCCGCTCGAGCGATGCCTGGATCTCCCGCTCGTAGATCGCGGCCCGGACGAGGTCGGGATCCGGAATCAATGCCGCCCTCCGATCCGCTTCACGCATCCGACCCCTCCCGCTCGACATCCCCCGGGAGGTGCCATCCCCGCTCGGCGAGCGCCCGGATCGCTTCTTCGCGTTCGGGGCGATGGAGCGCGATGGCCGCCCGATCACCGGGCTCGGCCTTCCACTGCCGATCCATCACGAAGGTCCTGTCGTCCCGTTCCACCGAAAGGATGACATAACGCTCGTCAAGACCGGGCTGGGGCGTCGTCTCGTTCTCGCCTTCCGCGGTTTCGGCCGGCGAATACGCGAAACGGGCGATCTCGACATCGCCCCGACGACCACGAACATCCCAGCGTTCGATGTCATGGGGACCGTCGAAGACGACCTTCGCGTCACCGCGGTCGATCTGTTCCGAGACGATCCCGATGCCCAGCTCGGTCACGGCCACGAGCCCGTTCGGAACCCCGAAGCGACTGCGCGCCCGTTCGACGAAGACGCCGTTCAGCGTCCGGTTCGCGGTCAAGGCGACGACGGTCCGCACGAGCCCGAAGCGCGCGCGCTGCATCACGGATTCGTTGAGCGCGTTGCCGAAGACGACCGTGAAACCCGCTTCCTGGGCGCGACGGACACCCTCCGGATTGGAATCGAGCATCACGACCGGAACGCCCCCCCTCCGCAACTCCTCGGCCAGCGCCAACCCGAGGGTCCCCGTCCCGAGGATCGCGACGGTATCGCGTTCGCGCAGCCGGACGCCCAGCAGGCTGCCGATCGGACCTGCCGAAAGGCCCGCGAGAGCGACCGTGACCGCGATCGTCAGGAAGACCAGGGCGCGCAATCCGACCCCTCCCGAGAGACCCACCGCGCCGAGTTCGACCGCGACGAGCGAGGCGATCGCGGCGGCCACGATCCCCCGTGGTGCCACCCAGCCCACGAAGAGACGTTCGCGCCAATCGAGATCGGATCCGAACGTGCAGAGCCAGACGCTGAGCGGCCGGACGACGAGAACGAGAGTCCCCACGACGCCGAAGCCCGCCCAACCGAGCGCCGCCACCTGTTCGAAGCGAACGTCGGCCGCGAGGATCACGAAGAGCAGACCGATCAGCATCACGGTCAACTGATCCTTGAACTCGCGCAGATCCCGCTCGACCCGCGTCCGGACGTTCCCGACCACGATCCCCGCCACCGTCACGGCAAGAACGCCGCTATGCGAGAGCAGGGCTTCCGAGCCGGCATAGAGAAGCAGGACCACCGACAGGACGGTCACGTTCTCGAGCCCTTCGGGCAACAGGCGCGACATGCGCAGCATCCAGGCGAGCGCGAAACCGGCGACGATGCCGAGGACCATGCCCGCAGCGAGCCGCGCGAGACCCGCGCCGCCATGAGCGAGAACGAGTGAACCCGGATCCCCCGAAAGAACGATGCGCAGCATCACGACCGCGAGAATCGCGCCGATCGGATCGATCAGGACGCCCTCCGCTTCGAGGACGGTCGCGACCCGGGGCTTCAGCCGCAGCTCGGAGACGAGGGGGCCGACCACCGTCGGCCCGGTCACGACGACGAGGGCGCCGAAGAGAAGCGACTGCATCGGGTTCCACCCGAGCCAGACGTGGGCGGCGGCGGCCCCGCCCAGCAGGGTGAGCAGGGCACCCAGCGTCACGAGGCGCCGGATCGCCCGGCCCTCCCGACGCAGCCGCGAGATCTCGAGATTCAGCCCGCCCTCGAAGAGGATGATCGCGACGGCGAAATCGACGATCGCCGGAAGGCCTCCGCCGAGCTGGCGGGGCTGGATCCAGGCCAGGCCGTCCGGACCCAGTGCGACGCCCGCCACCAACAGGAACACGATGCCCGGAATGCGGAGATGTCGGGCGAGGGCCTGGGCCGACATGCCCGCCACGAGGGCCAGGGCGAAGGTCAGCCGCGGGTCGCCGTCGAGGGGGCTCATCCGGCCTCGGAAGCGGGTGGGGGCGGCCGCGTCACGTGCCGGAGATAGAAGAGCAGATCCGACAGTGCGCCGGGGTCGCGAATCCCGGGAAAGACCATCCGGTTGCCCGGTACGAAGCCCGAGGGATCCCGCAGGAAGGCGCCGAGCGAGCGATCATCCCAGACGATCGTCGCACCGATCATCGCGGGCGAGCCTTCACGGTCGGGCGCCAGACCGGAACGGCGTCCGTAGATGCCCTGAAGCGAGGGACCGACCTTCTTGCCCCGACCCGCCAGATCGTGACAGGTCCAACACGGCGTCGAAACGACGCGCCCCCGCAGAAACCGGGCCTGCTCGGCTTCGCCCATCCCCGCCAGGATCTCGCGGTCGGGATCCGAGCAGCCCGCCGGAACGAGGGAGACCAGGAAGAGAGCGACGACCAGCAGGACGGAGGGACTCGGAAGCCGTGGAGATTGCGAAACGGGCACGAGCGGACCGTACCGACGGCAGCTAGCGGCGGCCATAGAGAAGATCGATTCGTCGCTGTTGTGCCGTCCGTTCTCCATCGGACCAGGCCAGTCGGGCCTCGCGGCGGCAGGCATGACATCGGACGGTCAGATCGAACCCGACGGGCAGGCCCGTCGCGGGCTCCGGAACGAGCCCCGCGACGAGTTCGAAGCGCGCCCGCCCGCAGATCCGACATCGGATCGCTTCCTTCGGCGTGTCGCGCTGCCCGGGAGCGATCCGATCGGCGATCGCCTCGTGGTCGAAGAGGATCGACTCGCGCCCGCAAGCCTCACAAAGGGCGGAGATCGGAAACCGGAAGGGCGATTCCAGGGGCTCCCCGTCCGGCCGTGTCGCCACGCGTGCTTCGCGCAGCACCCGGATCATCGACCGCCAGAAGAATCCGCCGGAGCCCGTCACCACGCGTGGCCAGCCCGTGAGCCGGAAGACCCCGGATCCGCAACAGCAGCGCAGCGAACGCGGAACCCTCCCCGCCGCGCGCCCTTCGGAGTCGACGGGCACCGGACAGGCATGGGCTTCGAGTCCGCCGAAGAAGTCCCGGTCCATGGAATCCAGGATACCCGCTCGGCCGTGGGCCGGCGTGAGGGCGCTGGCGTTCGAGAAACCCTCCCATCGACCTCGATCGGGAAGCCGATGAGATGGGTGACCTCTAGTCGTCCCGCCCCCCGGACAGAGGCAGTCCCTCGTCGTCCAGGGTGAATCGGTAGCGGAGCTCCTTGCGCATCCAGACGAACCCGCCGGCGATCAGCCCCGCGGTCCAGGCCTCGACGAGCAGCTTCGGTTCCCAGTCCCATCCGAACCCCAGACAGCCGACAGCCGGAAGCATCACGAGGAAGACCAGGCCCTTGTTGACGAGGTACCAGAGGGCCCCCCGGCGCCGTACCCGCTCCCACCAGAGGCGTTCGTGCTCGCTCATCTTCAGTTCCCTCGGCTCGACCATGTCTCTTCCTCCGGCCCCTCTCGGAATCGGAATCGCATCACGCGTCCTGCTCCTCCCGTTCGGACGAGCGGGGGACTGGATTGACTGCCATTTCCCACAGGAATCCGCCTGGGTCGGAATCGCAGATTTGAATGTGTGTCAAATCACCCAGTCTAGATTCGAGGCGAGCGAAATCGCGTCCTCGGTGGGACAATTCTGCTCTAGTCTCTTTGTTCAGCAGATCGGACGGAACCCGATGGGTCATCGCTCACACAACCAGATCGACCTTGAGGAGCCCGACATGCGAAACGCCCCGTCCACACGAAGCGATTTCCCGCCCGCCCCGCCAGCCGCGTCCAGACTGTCCTGGCTGGCGCTGGCGGGCCTGGCCGTCTTCTTCTTCGTCGGCTGTCAATCCGTCGGCTCGAGCGGCAGCCTCGACGTCGTCGAGTCGGGCCTCGTTCCCGCCGGCGCCCTCCATCCCGACGATCTGCTCGTCGTCGACTGCCTGCTGCCCGGCCGGGTCCGCAAGCTCGGCCGGAGCCAGGTCTACATGACCCCCCGTCGACCGACCAAGACTTCGGCCACCGAATGCGAGATCCGGGGTGGCGAATACACCGCCTACGATCGCGCCGATTTCCGGACGGCCCTCCGCGTCTGGCTCGAAAAGGCGAAACAGGGAGACCCCCAGGCCCAGACCTACGTCGGCGAGATCCACGAAAAGGGCCTCGGCGTGAAGCCCGATTTCGCGAAGGCGGCCCAGTGGTATCGAAAGGCCGCGGACCAGGGCTTCGAGCGCGCCATGATCAATCTCGGCCAGCTCTACGAACTCGGCCGCGGCGTCGAAAAAGATCCGGAACGAGCCCTCGCCTGGTACCGGAAGGCGTCCGGACTCGAAGAGGCGGGCCTGGCCTATCTCACGCCGACGGCGACCGGCAGGCGATCCGGAACGAAGGCGACAGGTCGCTCGACCCGTACGGAGCCGACCGGGGGGTCGGAACCGCCGCCGAAGGAGATCCTGCTCGCCCGGACGGCGCCCCCTTCCATCCAGTTGATCGAGCCCTCGATCCCGGAGACCCGTGCGATCCAGATCGTCTACGACCCGCCCGCCTCCTCGCGGTCGGGACCGAGCACGCGGACCCTGATCGGGCGCGTCGTCGCGCCTGCGGGCCTCGTAGGACTCTTCGTCGACGGACGCGAGGAGAAGGTCGATCCCCAGGGCCTCTTCCGGGCCGAGATCGAAGTGCCCGATCACGAACAGGACGTCGTTCTCGCGGCCATCGATCGCGAAGGCCGACGGACCGAGCGCCGGCTGCGCGTCGGGGTCGACCCTTCGACCTTCGAAAGGGCGGAATCCGAGGCCCGGGCGCGAAAGCGGCGCGAACTGAAGCGCGGACCGGATTTCGGAAACTACCACGCGCTCGTGATCGGAAATGGCGACTACCGCCATCTCCCCCGACTGAAGACCGCGAAGGCCGATGCGGAAGCGGTCGCCGAGACCCTGCGCGACCGATACGGATTCCATGTCACGCTGATCCGGGACGCGACCCGCTACGACATCCTGTCGGCGCTGAACGCGATGCGCGCCAGGCTGACCGACGAGGACAATCTACTCGTCTACTATGCGGGTCACGGCGAACTCGACAAGGTCAACATGCGCGGCCAGTGGCTTCCCGTCGACGCCGAGCGCGACAGCACGGCCAACTGGATCTCGAATGTCGCGATCACCGACATCCTGAACGCGATGAACGCGCGACATGTCATGGTCGTCTCGGACTCGTGCTATTCGGGTGCGCTCACGCGCTCGGCCCTCGCCAACCTCGATGGCGCCCTTTCCGACGACAAGCGGAAGGCCTGGCTCACGACCCTCGCCTCGAAACGCTCTCGCACGGCGCTCACCTCGGGCGGACTCTCGCCCGTTCTCGACACGGGCGGAGGCGGCCATTCGGTCTTCGCGCGCGCCTTTCTCGACGTTCTCACGGGGAACGACGACATCCTCGAAGGACAGCGTCTCTATCAGGAGCTCTCGGCGCGCGTGACCTATGCCGCCCAGAACTATCAGTTCGAACAGCTGCCCCAATACGCGCCGATCAAGTTCGCCGGCCATGAGGCCGGGGATTTCTTTCTCGTGCCCGCCAACTAGCCCGCATGCCCCGCGGCGAACCGGATCGGCCTCCGCGCCATTCCGGGCCAGGAGATCTTCATGCATCGAATCCGACCGCTCCCGTTCTTCCTTCCCCTCGGCGTCGCGGCCGCGATCCTGTCCTGGCACGGCGGCGCCTTCGCCCAGAGCCGAACTGTTGCGACCCTCGCGAGCTACGCCAGTGTGGATGCCAGCGGCAACGCGACTCCGGCTTGTGGCGGAAATGGCAACGCCCTGACCACGACTCTCAACAACATACTGGGTACTCCGGGTTTCGATGACGAAGTTGCGACCATCGAGAATCGCCGGACGGTCTACCGCTTATGCGACTTCTTGAGTCCAACGGGCGCGAACGGCTGGACCACTGACAACTTCCCGACGCTTGAAGTGAGAAACGCCGTCGACTCCTTCCTCGCGCCCGATGAAACCTTCGCGGCGATGGACAATGCGAACGCCGCCTTCGATCTCCAGACGGCGAAT
>DRKE01000045.1 GCA_011051925.1 Deltaproteobacteria bacterium | reverse complement strand
GATGCGGATGGGCGGATCGTTCGGGGTCGCTCTGGTGCTCTGCGCGATCTTCCTGGTCCATCCCGTCCAGACGGAGGTCGTGGCGAGCCTCGTGGGGCGAAGCGATCTGCTCGCGACGCTCCTCGCTCTGCTCGCGCTGGACATGAGCCTCGCGGGATCCGTTCCCGCGCCCGCTCTCGGGCCAGCGCTCTTCCTGGTTTTCTCCCTTTCGCTTCTCGCAAAGGAATCGACGGTCGGCCTCTTCGTGATCCTGCCTGCGTGCTGGGCGGCCCGAGCCTTCTGGCAGGGCGAGCGATCGACTTCCGAGATCCTGCGTCGGGCTGCGCTGCTGGCGATCCCTCTCGGACTCGCGATCGTCGGGAACCTCGTCCTCCGACAGGCCGTGCTCGGCGATCTGCTCGTCACGGACACGGCGAAGATCGACGAGGGGGCTTCCGGATTCTTCGCGTCGCGTTGGCGAGCGCTCGCATTCGTGAGCCTCTACTTCCAGAAGCTCGTCTGGCCCCATCCGCTCCTGCCCGACTACCTGACGGGCGTCGTGCCCCGGCAGGGTCCCGGCCTTCACCTTCGGGCCGTGACCTCGCTGCTTCTCCTGTCGATCAGCCTGGCATGGCCGGTGAGGACCCTCCGGCGATCCCGAAGGCTCTCACGCGCCCAGCTGGGCGTTCTTCTCTTCTGGATCGCGGTGGCTCCGGTCAGCAATCTCGTCCTGCCGATCGGGACCCCCTTCGGCGAGCGGCTGCTCTACTTCCCGATGATCTTTCTGCTGTTGGCCTCCCTCGACCTGCCCCTCTGGCGACCGGTCGGTAGAGGGCAGTGGGGCAAAGTGCCGCGTTTCTGGCCCGCGTGGTTGCTCTTGATCGCCGCTCTGGGCCTGGCGAGCGCGCGACGGATTCCGGAATGGCGGGACAATCGGCGTCTCTTCCGCGCCGCTGTCCGGGATTGTCCGGGCAACTACTACAGTCAGGTCACCTGGGGGAGTCTCCTGTTGCACGAGGGGCGGCCCGAGGATCGAGAGCGGGCGCGACGGGCTTTCCTTGCGGCCACCCGGGCCAGTCCGGACGAGTCCGCCGCCTGGACGGCCCTCGGCAGGATGGCGATTGCGGAGGGAGACCTCGAGGCCGCGCGGGAGTTCCTCGAAAAGGCGCACGAGCGGGCGGAGGAGGACGAACTCGAGATCGCGACCCTGAACCTCGCTCGGACCTATCGTGCGCTCGGCGCGTTCGCGCAATTCGAATCCCTCCTGGTCCCGGCCGCCCAGGCCCATCCGGAAGCCCTTCTCCTGCAGCGCGAGCTGGGCGGGTATTGGTTGGAGCGGGGAAGGGATCGGGAGGCGCTGCGGATCTTCGAGGGGGCGCTCGCGAACGCGCCGCGGGACAAGGCACTCTGGAGACAGGTCATTCGCCTGCTCCTGCGCACGGGCCAGGAGCAGAAGGCAAGGGAACGACTCGAGGCTTCGCCCCCGGGCACCCTCAACTACCCGTTCCGTCTCCAGCTCGAACGGGAGGGATTCGTCCTGCCCGGGGCCCCCGGCCTATCGGCTCCGGACCGCCTCGATCGTGGCTCGGACGAGGTCTTCGATTCCCTGTAGTTCGTCTCCGTCGGCCTGGGTCAACCCGAAGCGGACGATGACGAGATCCGAGGACGGCACGATCACGACGTATTGTCCACTCATTCCCCGGGCGGCATGGACGTCGCGGGGAACGCTGGGCCACATGCGTTTCGAGGGATCGTCGGGATCGCCCGCGTTCAACCACCAGCCCGCTCCGTAACGACCCATCGGTGCCTTCGGCGTCGGCGTGCGGACATACCGGCTCCAGTCTTCGGGCAGGATCCTGCGGCCGTTCCATACGCCTCCCTGGAGATGGAGCTGGCCGAAGCGCGCCCAGTCCCGCCCGGTCGCGAAGAAGAAGGAGGAACCGATGAAGCTGCCCGAGGCGTCGGGTTCGAAGACGGCGCTGCGCATGCCGATCGGATCGAAGAAGGAGCGGCGGCTCCAATCGACGAGCCTTTCGAGGTCCCGATCGAAGAGATCCCGAAGGATCCGCGCGAGGATGTTGGAGGTGCCGCTCGAGTAGGCCCAGAACGTATCCGGGGCATGGGCCAGGGGCTTGTCTGCGGCATAGGCGCCCGTGTCCGCTTCGGTGAAGAGCATCCGGGAGACGTCGTTGATCGCGCCATAGGTCTCATCGAAGGCGAGTCCGCTCGACATGCGCAGGAGCTGGTCCGTCGTGATCGCGCTGCGGGGATCGGTCGGGTCGCGCCATTCGGGAACCGGGGCGGGCGCCCGGCGGTCGAGCCGGCCTTCGAGTTCGGCGACGCCGATGAGGGCGGCGAGAACGCTCTTGGCGGCGGACCACGAGAACAGACGGGTCCGGGCGTCGAGTCCCGGCGCATAGCGTTCGGCGACGAGGCGCCCCCGGTGGACGACCAGCACCGCGAGGGTCTGGCGCATCCGCCCGGGCCGATTCTCAGGCTCGTCGAAAGCGGCTTCCAGCGCCGCGGCGAGGGCCGGCGAGGGGGGCTCGGCCAGGGGCGCGTCACCTTCGGGCCAGGGCCGGTCTGCGGGCAGCGGCGGCGCGTGTGGTGGATCGCGGAAGTGGCGGAGCCGCGCCTCGTCCCGATCGAGAACGAGGGTGCATCCGACGCCCGGGCGCCAGATCGCCCGCGCCGACGCGATGAATCCCGCCCGGCTCTCGACGGTGCCCGTCGCGGGATCCCGTGCGACATCGATCCATCGGGCGGGGGGTCCGATGACGGGATCGAGGTAGTGATCCATCACCCATTCGGGGTCGAGGTCGCCGTGCACGGCGAGCGAACAGGGCACGTGGGCGCTGATGCCGGCGCCGACCCGCGCCGCGAGATCGGCCCG
>DRKE01000044.1 GCA_011051925.1 Deltaproteobacteria bacterium | reverse complement strand
TCTCGGCCGGGCCAGCCGACCCGCCCTCGCCATGGTTCGAGACACCGAGGTCGTTGACGAGGACCTTGGCACCCTCCGCGGCGAAGGCGAGGGCGTGCTCCCGGCCGAGGCCGCCCCCCGCGCCGGTGACGATGACGACACGTCCTTCACAGATTCCGCTCATGACATGCTCCCTTCGTTCGAGGCCCGCCCGGGCTCGGAACGATTCCCTCTGTCTCGAGGCTCTCTTTCCCGCCGGAGGCCTTCCTTCGTCTGCCTCCGGGTTTGCTTCGCCTTCCGATCGGTCAGAGCCGTTCGAGAATCGTGACGTTCGCCTGGCCGCCCCCCTCGCACATGGTCTGGAGCCCGTAGCGTGTCCCCGTCCGCTCCATTTCATTGAGAAGGGTGGTCATGAGTCGCGCGCCCGTCGCTCCGATCGGATGGCCCAGGGCCATGGCGCCGCCATTGACGTTCACCCTGGAAAGGTCCCAGTCGAGTTCCTTCTGCCAGGCCGCCACGACCGAGGCGAAGGCTTCGTTGATCTCGACCAGGCCGATGTCCTCCTTGCTCATGCCGGCCTTCTCGAGGGCATGACGCGTGGCGGGAATCGGGGCGCTCAGCATGTAGATCGGATCGTCGGCGCGGACCGAGATGTGATGGATGCGCGCTCGGGGCTTGAATCCATGGTCCTTGACCGCGCGTTCCGACGCGACGAGGATCGCGGCGGCGCCATCCGAGATCTGGCTGGCCAGCGCGGCGGTGATCCGACCGCCTTCGACGAGGGGAGCGAGGCTTTCGAGCTTCTCCCGCGTCGAATTCCGCATGCCCTCGTCGTGCTCGACGCCGGCGATCGGCAGGATCTCGTCCTTGAAGCGGCCTTCCTCGGTCGCGCGAATCGCGCGAGCATGGCTTTCGAGGGCCAGGGTCTCCATTTCCTCCCGGGAGATGTCCCACTTCTCGGCGATCATCTCGGCTCCGCGGAATTGCGAGACCTCCTGGGTGCCATAGCGATCGACCCAGCCCTTCGAACCCGAAAAGGGATCGCTGAAACCGAGACTCTCGGCGCAGGTCATCGACGACGAGATCGGGATCTGGCTCATGTTCTGGACCCCGCCCGCCACGATCAGATCGCTCGTCCCACTCATCACGGCCTGGGCGGCGAAGTGGACGGACTGCTGGGAGGAACCGCATTGCCGATCGATCGTCACGCCGGGAACGTGGTCGGGCAGGCCGGCAGCCAGCCAGCAGGTTCGTGCGATGTCTCCGGCCTGGGGGCCGATCGTGTCGCAGCAACCGAAGATGACGTCCTCGACCGCGCCGGGATCGAAATCCGTTCGCCGGGTCAGGCCCTTGATGACATGCGCGCCGAGGTCGGCAGAATGGACGCCGGCCAGGCCGCCTCCTTTCTTGCCGACCGGCGTGCGGACCGCGTCGATGATGTATGCCTCAGCCATGTTCTTCTCCTTGTGCGGAATCGGAGATTCCGGTTGGTTTCCCCGTGCACGGGTGATGCGGGGCGTGTTCCGGCTTCCCAGCGGTCGGGGACCTCGCGCACGGGAAGTTCCCGATCGGCCCGCCTCCCGATCCGGCCGGGACGATCAGACGATCATCGGGTACAGAGTACCGACGATCCGTGGCCGAAGAGTCCCTGGTTCGCCGTGATGCCCACTTTCGCCCCTTCGACCTGGCGTTCGCCCGCCTCGCCCCGGAGCTGCCAGGTCAGTTCGCAGACCTGCGCGATCGCCTGGGCCGGAACGGCCTCGCCGAAACAGCCCAGGCCCCCGCTCGGATTGACCGGGATGCGGCCACCGATCGCCGTCTCACCGCTCCGGAGGAGCCCCTCGGCTTCGCCGGGTTTGCAGAGGCCGATATTCTCGTACCAGTCCAGTTCGAGCGCGGACGAGAGATCATAGACTTCGGCCAGGTCGAGATCCTCGGGACCGATTCCGGCTTCCTGATAGGCGGCGTGCGCGATCGAGTCCTTGAAGCTCCGATCGGGAGCGGGAATCCCCGCCGCCGAATCCGTCGTGAATTCCGGCATGTCGATCGTCGTGTTGGGGAAGGTCGGCGATACGGTCGATACCGCCGAGACCCGGACAGGGTTGCTGACCCCCCGTTTCCTGGCGAAGTCGAGTGATGTCAGGACGAGGGCGGCCCCTCCATCGCTGGTGGCACAGATCTCGAAGAGGCGCAGGGGGTCGGCGACGAGCGGAGAGTCCAGGACTTCTTCCTCGGTGAAGACCTTCTTGTAGCGGGCGTTCGGGTTTGAGAAACCGTGTCTGCTGTTCTTGACCTTGATGCGGGCGAAATCCTCTTCCGTGGCGCCATAGAGATCCATGCGGCGCCGGGCGTAGAGTCCGAAATACGTGGGATTGGTCGCGCCGAGAAGGCGGAAGCGCAGCCAATCCGGGTCGAGGGTGCGCTCGCCCCGGGTGGGAGCGAGGAAGCCCTTGGGCGTCGTGTCGGCACCGACCACGACGACGACTTCGGCCATGCCGGACAGGATCCGCGTCCGGGCGATCTCGATGGCGTGGGCGCCCGTCGCGCAGGCGGCATAACAGCTGGCGATCGGGATTCCGGTCCAGCCCATGGCCTTCGCGAAGGTCGCCCCGGCCACGTAGCCGGGATAGCCGTTGCGCATCGTGTCTCCACCGACGACGAAATCGACGTCCTTCCATTCGAGACCGGCGTCCTTCATCGCCTCCTTGATGGCGGTGACACCATATTCGACGAAGTTCCGACCCCACTTGCCCCAGGGATGCATTCCTGCGCCCAGGATCGCCACGTCGTTCTTGCTCATCTCGTTCTCCTCTCGTCCGGCGCTCGTCCGGCACGTCTCGTCCGGTCTCTCCCGTTCGGATCCCGATCGCAGGCCCCTCCCGTCCAGTGGGTCGTCACCCGTGCGGGGACGCGGGCCGTGTTCCGATGGGTCCGCTCTCCTAGGCCGCGACGGGCTTCCATTTCCAAACGATGTACTCGTTCTCTTCGTCTTCGTAGAGTGTCCCCAGGACGAGTTCCATCTCCTGTCCGACCTCGATCGTTTCCGGGTCCACGCCATCCGCGAGTTGTCCGAGCACGATCATGCGCTCCTTCGTGAGTTCGACGGCGGCCACCGTGTAGGGCACGAAGGGATCGGGGGCGACGTAGGGCTCCGGCGGCTGGTAGTGATTCGTCGTGTAGGACCAGAGCCTTCCCCGATTCGACAGCTCGACTTCCGTCAACTCGGCATCCGCATGTCCCGGGGCACGGCTGATCGAGACATCCTTGGGAAAGAAATAGGTCCCGCTGGTTGCATCGAGATAGCCGAGCAGATGGGGATCGTCCTCGTCCATCTTGATCCATCCCTCGATCGCGGGGACTCGATTCTTCCGGGTGCTCATGACTGCTCCTCTTCTCTCCTGTGTTCGGGTCTTCCGTGTCCATGTTCTTCCGGATCCGGCCTTCTTCGCGCTTCCGGCGGGGGACCCGGCGACCAGCGCGGTTCGTTCCCTCAGCCCACCCGGGGCGTGAATCCGAAGCTTTCCGCCGGTCGCTCCTCGTCGAAGAGGGCCCCGGCGAGCCGCGCCCGATGCCAGGCGGTTTCGCCCCACGCGAGATCGAGTGTCCAGGCGCGACGCATCCAGACATGCAGGTCCTGCTCCCAGGTATAGCCGAGGGCGCCATGGACCTGGAGAGAGACCTCGGCGGCCTGCAGGGCGGCCTCTCCGGCGCTGATCTTGGCCATGGAGACGTCGACCGACCGGCAGGGTACGTCATGTGCGACCGAATGGGCCGCCCGCTCCACATGGCTGCGCGCATACTCGAGGGCGACCTTCAGGTTCGCAAGGTGATGCTTCACGGCCTGGAAGCTCCCGATCGGGACGCCGAATTGTCTCCGCTGGCTCGTATAGTCGACGGACATCGCGATCAGCCGCTCACAGGTCCCGATCTGCTGGGCGGCGCAGGCGAGGGCCCCGCGGTCGAGGGCGGCGAGTTCGAGCCGGTCGGCCTGCGCACCGCTCGCGATCCGATCCTCGTTCCGCGGCTTCCAGTCGACCGTGAAGAGCCGTTGGGATGGATCGTTCGAGGGTTGGGCCGTGAGGCGGACGGCGTCCCGCGGAACGGCATGAAGCCCGTCCTCCGCCCGCAGGATCAGTAGATCGGCGACGTGGGCTTCGGGGACGAGGGGCGAAGTCGGCTGGGCGACCGCGACGAGCGCCTCACCCGCCGCGATGGGCGGAAGCCAGCGCTCGGCGAGGGCGGTATTTCCCGATTCGCGAATCAGTGGGGCGGCCACCGCGGCCGTCGGCACGACGGGCTCGGCGAGAGCGGCCCGTCCGACCTCGACGAAGACGAGGACCGCATCGATCTCGCTCATGCCGAGGCCGCCGTACTCCTCGGGAACGAGCAATCCCGGAATGCCGATCTCGGCCAGCTTCGACCAGAATTCCGGCGATCGGCCCGTCTCGGTCTCCCATTGGCCGCGGACGAATTCAACCGGGCATTCGCCGGCGAGGAAGTCCCGCACGGTTTCCTGGAGCAATCGCTGATCCTCGCTGAACATGAACTCCATGGGGGGCTCCTACTTCCGCGGCATGCCGAGAATCCGCTCGGCGATGATGTTGCGCTGGATCTCGTTCGTGCCGGCGTAGATCGGGCCGGCCAGGGCGAAGATGTAACCGTCGAGCCATTCCCCGACATCGCCCGCCGCGGGGGCGCCGGGCAGGAGTTCCGCGCGGTGGCCGAGCAGCTTGAGGGCGGTTTCGTGCATCCTCACGTCGAGTTCGGACCAGAAGATCTTGTTCAGGCTCGATTCGGCTCCGATCTTTCCGCCTGCCAGGAGTCGCGAGACCGTCTGGTAGGTGTTGAGGGCGTACGCCTCGGCGTCCATCCAGCATCGGGCCACCGTGTCGCGCAGTCCGGGAGCGACCGGCTGGCCCGAAGCCACCGTCTTCCTGTAGAGATCGACGAGTCGTCGCGCCGTGTCCTGGAAGCGGGCCGGGCTGCGGAGCATCAAGCCCCGTTCGAATCCGGCCGTTGCCATCGCGACGTCCCAGCCCTTGCCTTCTTCTCCGAGCTGATAGCGGACGGGAACGCGGGCGTCGTCGAAGAAGATCTCGGCGAACGCCTTCTTGTGGTTCAACTTCTCGATCGGGCGGACCGTGATGCCGGGTGTGTCGAGGGGGACGAGGATGAAGGTCAGTCCCCTGTGCCGTGTCGACTCGGGATCGGAACGGAACATGCCGAAGAGCCAGTGGGCAAAAGCGCCGCGACTGGCCCATGTCTTCTGACCGTTGAGGACGTAGTCATCGCCATCCCGGATCGCCGTCGCCTGGATGTTGGCCATGTCGGAGCCGGCGTTGGGCTCGGACCACCCCTGGGCCCAGACCTCTTCGCTCGACGCCATCTTGGGAAGAAAGCGCGCCTTCTGCTCCGGCGTGCCGACCTCCATGATCGTGGGACCCAACAGGAAGATTCCGTTCTGGTTGACCCGGCCCGGAGCCCCGGCGCGGTAGTATTCCTCCTCGAAGATCAGCCATTCCAGGAGATCCGCCCCGCGGCCTCCGTATTCGACCGGCCAGGGCACCATCGCGAAGCCGCCCGCGTGGAGTTTCTTCTCCCAGGCACAATGGGCGTCGAAACCCTCCCTGGTATCGAAGGAAGGCAGGCGCTCTTTCGGCACGTTGGCTTCGAGCCAGGCGCGGGCCTCCTTGCGGAAGGCTTCCTGTTCGGGCGTGTAGCTGAGATCCATTCCGGGTCCTTTTCGGGTCCTTCGCTTCGGTTGCTTCAGTAGCGGGCGTCGCGCTTCTCGACGAAGGCGTCGCGGGCTTCCTGGGAGTCGGGCGTCGTATAGAGTTCGAGCGTGAAGCCCTGCTCGTAGCGATAGCTCTTCTTGACGTCGAGCAGCTCGATGCCATTGGAACAGGATTTCGCCAGGCGCAGCGCTCGGGGGCTCTTGCTCGCGATCGATCGCGCCACCTTCATGACCTCGTCACGCAGCGCCTCGTTCGGGACGACGGACTCGCATCCCCCGGCGCGAAGAAGCTCGTCGGCGCTGATCGCTTCACACGTGTAGAGCATGCGCCGCGCCTTCTGGACGCCGACCATGCGCATGAGATGCGTCGCGGCTCCGAGGGCACCGCGGTCGATCTCGGGGAGCGAGAAAGTGGCATTGTCGGCCGCGATGATGAAATCCGCGGAACCCGCGATGCCGATTCCCCCGCCGATGCAGAAACCGTGGACCGCCGCGATCGTGGGGACGGGGCAGTCGTAGACCGCCGCGAAACTGTCGTAGCAGCCGCGATTCAGTTCGACGATGAGGTCGCCGTTTTCGGCGAGCTCCTTCACGTCGACGCCCGCCTGGAAGCCCCGGCCCTCGGAGCGGATGACGACGCAATGGACGTCGTCCCGGCGGCCGACCTCGATCATCTTGTCCGCGAACTCACGCCAGCCCGCGTTGTCGAGCGCGTTCACCGGTGGGGCATTGATGATGAGTTCGGCTACGCCGTCCGCGATTTCGACATCGATCGCCATGATGCAGGACTCCTGCCGCTCCGGGCGGCGTCTGGCGGGATCCGGCCCGGTCAGGGGCAGAGCCTCTTCAGGGTTTCGGTGGCTTCCCCGATGATCCGATCGACGAGCGCCTGGCAGGTCGGTCGGTCCTCGATCAAGCCGGCCACCGTTCCACTCGGAAGGTAGCCACGTGCCGGATCGCCGTCGCTCATGGCGATCCGCGCGAGGATCGGCGCATTGGCGGCAAGGATCATCTGGGCGTTGCTGAGCTTTTCGTGTCGGCGCATCGCCAGGGCGCTGCGCAGGAGATCCGGAATCGTGGCCCCCGTTTCGCGTCGCAAGGCAAGAGCATTGCGAAGGGCCATCCACAATCGACGGACCGGACCGGAATGCTCGAGTTCCGTCATCAATTCGTTCGTGATCATCCGCTGCGGCATTCCGTCGAGCGTCGTGCTCACGATGACGTCCGTCACGGCTGCGTCGAGATAGCGCTGGATCGTCGCGTCGGGAACGGGACTCTCCCGGGTCATCAGGAAGCGGGTACCCATCGCGATCCCCTCCGCACCGAAGGCGAGGGCCGCGACGAGGCCTCGTCCATCCCGGAATCCGCCGGCGGCCACGACGGGCACCCCGACCGCATCCGCGGCGGCGGGGGTCAGCAGGGAAGTCGGAACGCTCCCCGTATGCCCCCCGCCTTCTCCGCCCTGGACGATGATGATGTCGGCACCGAGTTTCTCGGCCTTGACGGCATGCTTGACGGCGCCACAGGTCGGCACGCAGACGACGCCATTCTCTTTCAGGCGGGCGATCAGGTTCGCGTCGGGCGCGCGGTTGTAGCCGGCAGCGCGGACGCCTTCCCGGATGATCGCGTCGGCGATCACGTCCGCACCCGGGGCGTCCATCAGGAAATTGACGCCGAAAGGCCGGTCGGTCTCCCGCTGGATCTTGCGGATCTCGGCCGCGACCTCGTCGGGTGGGAGCGTCGCGGCCGCGAGGAACCCGAAGGCACCGGCGTTGCAGGCGGCCGCGACGAGCCCGGGGGTCGCGACCCAACCCATGCCGGTCTGCAGGATCGGGTAGCGGGAGCCGAGCAGGTCGGTGACGCGCGTCTGGAGAGGATTCGGCAAGCGGGGGATTCTCTTCTCGAGGCCTGGCCTCGTGGGGTTCTCGTCAGTCGGGGACTTCTCGACCGAGGAAGCCCTCGGGATCGATCACATCGCGGATCAGGCGGAGTTCCTCGGTGCTGGGCAGGCGCGTCTCCGGGACATCGCCTTCGATCACGAGTTCGAAGCCCGTGTTCTCGACCACGTCGTCGAGCGTGACGCCCGGATGGATCGAGCGCAGGCGCATCGCGTGGTTCGCGGTCTCGAAGTCGTAGACCGCGAGATTCGAGATGACCACGCCGAGGTGGTGACCTCGGGCCGTCGCCTCCGGGAGTCGGGCGGCCCGGTCGTAGCCCACGCCGGAGACCACGTCGACGGTCTCGACGAAGACCTTCGGCGTCTGTCGCGCGACCCAGTAGCTCGTCTTGTGGCAGATCGTATTGCCAGGCGCACCGCGCATGCCGAGGAGCTGGGCCTTCGGTTTCGCATGGTCGCCGATGCAGGCGAAATTCTGGTTGCCGAAGCGATCGATCTGGCTGGCCGCCATGATCACGTGACGTTTGCCGTTCCAGAGATGGTCGAAGATCGTCCGGAAGGGCAGCCAGGCTTCGACGATCGGCTC
>DRKE01000043.1 GCA_011051925.1 Deltaproteobacteria bacterium | reverse complement strand
CTCTCGGTTCTTCCCCGATCCGGCGACTGCGAAGCCTCGAAGCCAGGGACCGCCCCCGATCAAAGCCCGCCACCGACTGCAGAGTCAACTCGTCGGAGAACACGAGAAGCCCTGTCTGCAGCCGATGACGGGCAGGCGTCTACCAGTCAATCGATTGCGGGACGACCCATTCCGGCCGCCCTGCAGAGCGCGTCGCCGTCGCGACCCGCATCGCCGACACTACAGCCAGGCGCCATTGGTGCGCACCACCCATATGGGTGGAGTCCCTGATGCCTCGTCAAGAATCCGATCCGGGGCGTCCGGCTCCCAGGAACCGCTGAAGCGGGAAGAGCCGGAAACGCGGATCCACGCCGGCTCGACGATTCTCGTCAGGAATCCGAAGCTGGACCGGGAACCCGGCTGGGCACCTCGAGCCGACCCCTTCGACCGCCCGACCCCGTCAGCAGGGGCAGACCGGAGCTGTTAGGCTCCTTGACCGGACCTGTGGAGCCCGGGCCCATCGGGGGTCGTGCGTGACCGATCCGAATGACGCAGCCGGAACGGGGCAGAGGAAGGGTCGGATCGGAATGGTGAAGGATCGCGACACGAGGAACGACGAGAAGGTCTTCCTCGACCTGATCGAGGAGATCTACCGGACGGGATCCGAGACCCACGACTGGGCAGACCTGCTCGGAAACATCGCGCGATTCGTGGGCGCGACCAGTGGAATCGTGGGGATCACGGACCACAGAACGGGATTCGGCGAGCCGGACATGCAGCACGAGGGCCTCGACGAGGATCTGCTCGTTGAGCGCTGGTTCGGGGAATTCAATTTCGACACGCCCTGGGCCCGGCTCGGCCCGGCGCCCGCGGCGGGGGACATCAGCACCGGCGCGAGCCGGCTTCCGATCGATGAACTGCGAAGGCTTCCGCTCTATGCACGCGCCCTCGAACCCCTCGGCATCGAAGACTGCCTGGTGACCGCGCTCGAAACCCGCGATCAGCGCAGCACGATCCTGGCCCTCTACCGGGACCGCACGCGAGGCGCCTTCGGTCCCCGGGAACTCGACCGGTTCCGCCCCCTGGTCCCCCATCTCGTCCGATCGGCGCATCTGGAGAGATTGCTTCTGGACGCTCGGATTCGCGAGAAGGCCGCCCACGGCGCCCTCGATGAACTCGGCTTCGGGGTCTTCCGCATCCGGGAATTCGCGGCCGAGCCCCTCAATCGACAGGCGGAATTCCTTCTTCAGAGGGGGGACGGACTGGTGCGGGCCGCCGGCCGATTGCGGGCCTCGGATCCGACCTCCGACCGGGCCCTGCAGGCGGGCATCCGGGCGGCGGGAGGCGGTCGCACCCCGCCACCCGCCACCACGGCGACACCGTTCCCGCTTCGGCGCGGACCCGGTCGCCTTTCCCTGACCTGCTGGACGCTGCCGCTCCCGATCAACGCGGCTGCCGGAATCGCTTCGCTCGACCGACCCGGCGGTGCCCTGCTCTTCGTCGGCGACCCGGAGGATCGACCGGATCTGCCGGACCAGACGGTCGCCCGCCTCTTCGACCTGACGGCCGCGGAAGCGCGCCTCGCGTCGGCCATCGCCATAGGGGAGACCCCGAGAGAATATGCCGAGCGCCAGGGGATCTCGGAGAACACCGTGCGCTGGACCCTGAAGCGGATCCAGTCGAAGCTCGGCGTCCACCGGCAGCTCGACATCGCCGGCGTCCTGTTGCGCACCTTTCCGCCGATCCGACGCTGAAGGGCCGCTCCCTGCCGGAAACCGGAGTGCCAACCCTGGGTCCCCTCGGGGCCCCAATCCTTTCGATCAGCGTTTGATCAGATCTTGGACAGCAGGACCTCGTCCGACCGGTCCATCACGGGACGTCGCTGGAAATGCACTTTCAAGCAGACCCCGTGCTCTCCCCGACCCGGGCCACTCGGGGAGGGCGGCGATCCGGCCTCGTCGCGAAGACCCACGGTCTCCATGTCGTGGCCGAGCCAGACCTTCATCCTCGCCTCGGCAGATGCTTCGGCTCGCGTCTCGTGGTGAACGCGCCCTGACGTTCCGCAGACGAGAAACAAGGACAAACAAGGGAGGCGATTGCCGGATCCAGCCGGGAAGAGATCAGCCTGGGGTGTGGACGACCTGCGCCATGGGCCCGGAATGGACCCGGGCGGGATGGTGACCCGGGCGCGATTCGAACGCGCGACTTCCAGCTTCGGAGGCTGGCGCTCTATCCAGCTGAGCTACCGGGCCACGATCCCCGACGGTGGGAGCGACGACAACGCACAGGGTCGACGCAGAGGGCCGTGGTGGTGGGGCGTAGTGGATTCGAACCACCGACCTCCGCGGTGTGAACACGGCGCTCTAACCAACTGAGCTAACGCCCCTCGAGGCCGTCGCCGACCCCGGGAATCCCAGTTTTTAGCGCGTCTACTCGGCGGCTGCCGCCCCCGAAGCCGCTCCGGAAGCCGTGCCCCGCTTCGCGGCCTGCGCGGACTGTCGCTTCCCCGCCGCACGCACGAAGGCCTCGAAAAGGGGATGGGGATCGAAGGGTTTCGACTTGAACTCGGGATGGAACTGCGAAGCCACGAAGAAGGGGTGACTCGGCAGCTCGATCACTTCAGCCAGCCGCCCGTCGGGACTGGAGCCGGAAAAGAGCAGGCCGGCCCGCTGGAGCCGATCCCGGTATTCGGGGTTGAACTCGTAGCGGTGGCGGTGGCGTTCGCTGATCTCCGTCGTGCCATAGGCCTCGGCCGACTTCGAGCCGGGCTGCAGCACACAGGGATAGGCGCCGAGACGCATCGTCGCACCCTTGTCCTCGATCTCCTCCTGACCGGGCAGCAGGGCGATGATCGGATGGGGCGTATCAGGATCGACCTCGGTCGAATTGGCTCCCTCGAGCCCGGCGACGTGACGAGCGAACTCACAGCAGGCGAGCTGCATGCCGAAGCAGATTCCGAGAAAGGGAATCTCGTTCTCCCGCGCGAAGCGGATCGCGCGGATCTTGCCCTCGACGCCCCGCGAGCCGAAACCGTGGGGAACGAGAATCCCGTCGAGTTCCGAAAGCACCTTCGCGTCGATCAGCTTCTCGGAATCGAAGTACTCGATCTGGACATCCGCCGCACAGGCAAAGCCGCCATGATAGAGCGCCTCGTTCAGGCTCTTGTAGCTCTCGGTCAGGTCGACGTATTTCCCGATCATGCCGATCCGGATGACGCGCTCCGTGTTCCGCCGCGTGTTGTGCAGGCGTTCCCAATGTCGTAGATCCGGCCGCCCCGTCCACATGTTCAGGACCTGGGCGATCTTCTCGTCGAGATTCTCCTTGGCGAAGGTCAGGGGGACCTCGTAGATCGAGTCGACGTCCTTGGCCGTGATGACGGCATCCTCGTCGACATTGCAGAAGAGCGCGATCTTGGCCTTGATCGCCTTCGACAGGAAGCGATCCGTCCGACAGAGGATGATGTCCGGGGCGAGGCCGACGGTCTGCAATTCCTTCACGGAATGCTGGACGGGCTTCGTCTTCAACTCGCCCGCGGTCGACTGATAGAGGACCGGGGCGACATGGATGAAACAGCAGTTCTCGCGGCCGGCATCGGCACGAAACTGGCGGATCGCTTCGAGGAAGGGGAGCGATTCGATGTCGCCGACCGTTCCGCCGATCTCGACGAGGATCACGTCGGCATCCTGTCCCGCGGCCAGGATCGCCTCCTTGATCGCATCGGTCACATGAGGGATCACCTGGACGGTCCCCCCCAGATAGTCGCCTCGTCGCTCTTTCGAAAGCACGGAGTCGTAGATCCGGCCGGCGGTCATGTTGTTGACCTTTCCGAGCCGGGCATTCGTGAAGCGCTCGTAATGCCCCAGGTCGAGGTCGGTCTCGGCCCCGTCCTCCGTCACGTAGACCTCGCCGTGCTGGAAGGGATTCATCGTCCCGGGATCGACGTTCAGATAGGGGTCGAGCTTCAGGAAGGTCACGCCGAGACTTCGCGCCTCGAGCAGCGCCCCGATCGAGGCCGAGGCGAGTCCCTTGCCCAGCGAAGACATCACGCCGCCGGTGACGAAGATGTATTTGGTCGGCCGGGGGCTCATGGATGCGCCCTTCCCCGGAATGCCCCGCCGTTCGGCCCGTGATGCTTCATCGTTCCCCCCTTCGAATCCCTCTCGACGCCCGCCTTCGACCTTCGACGCCCGCGCTCGATGCCCGTCCGAACCGCGCCCCCGCGGAACCCGCCCCCGACGCCGGCTCGGGGCCCGGCCAGGACCCGCCCTGTTGCGCGTTCCCGGCCGTGGACACGAACCAGCCGCGCGGAGCAGAGCCGCAACGGGGTGTATTCCAGCCTGCCTGTCTGGGCGATCGGGGGGATCCGATGATTTATAGCCCGCCCCCTCCGAAACACCAATGGCCGGCCCACGAAGCGGACCGGCCATCGGGATCGACGAGCGGGAGCAACGCTCTCCCGAATCAGCGCTTCGAGAACTGGAAGCGCGCCCGGGCACCCTTCTGCCCGTACTTCTTGCGCTCCTTCTTGCGCGGATCACGCGTCAGGAAACCCGCGCGCTTGAGCGTTCCGCGTTGTGTCGCGTCGAGCTTCTCGATGGCCCGGGCGATGCCATGACGAAGCGCGCCGGCCTGCCCGGCGACCCCGCCTCCATCGAGCGTCGCATCGATGTCGTAGCGTCCGAGGCTGTCCGTCTGCTCGAGGGGCGTTCGCACCATGATCTGGAGCGCCGGGCGCGGGAAGTATTCATCCATGGAACGGCCGTTGACCGTGATCTGGCCCGAACCCAGCTTGAGGCGAACCCGCGCGACCGCACTCTTCCGCTTTCCGGTGGCTTGAATCACGTCGCTCGACACAGGGCTAGACAAGGGGCAGCTCCTCGGGTTTCTGGGAAGCATGGGGGTGGTCGGGGCCCGCATAGACCCGGAGTTTGGAGAGCATCTGACGCCCCAGCGTATTCCGGGGCAGCATGCCCCGGACCGCGGCTCGGACGACGCGATCCGAGTGGGCGGACGACAGGAGCTGGTCCGCCGTGACCGATCGGATTCCGCCCATATGGCCCGAATGGCGGTAGTAGGTCTTCTGTTCGCGCTTCCGACCGGAAAGCGCGACCTTGTCCGCGTTCACGACGATGACGTGATCGCCCGTGTCGACATGGGGCGTGAAGCTCGGCTTGTGTTTTCCGCGCAGGACGGTCGCGATGCGGGTCGCGAGTCGGCCCAGGATCAGGTCTTCGGCATCCACGACGTACCAGCGGCGCTCGATCTCGTCGGCGCGGACGCTCTTCGTCGCAGCAAAGGCTCGGTTGGCCATCTCGGCTGGTAGACTCCTCGTTCTCGGACTTCGAGTCGTCGGACTCTGTCGACAGCGACCTTCTGTATCCCTGTCGGACTCTGTCGGACTTCCCTCGGACTTCCCTGGTTTCTTCGTCGATCGTTTCGAGCGTTCCCGCGGCCTGGAGACGATCTCCGGATCGCACTTCGATTCGGATCCGTGGTTCCCGGACCCCGGCAATCCGGTGTGCATCCTGGCCACGTTCAGCGTCGCGAGGAACAGAGGCTCGCTTCCCGGATCCGAACGCGGCGCGATCCGCCCCGCCAGCCACGGAAGGAAGCTCCCGGACCGCGATTGTTTACCCGACGGGACCTGTCTCGTCAACCAGGCGCGCCGGAGAGCCGGAGTCCCCCGGATCCAGGGGAGCCGGGAGGCGCTTCCCCCTCCAGCCGTCCCGGACGGAAACCAGAACGAGTCCCCGGGCGGGCGCCGTCGGGCCGGCCCGGCCGCGGTCCCGGGAGGCCAGGATCTCATGGGCCTGATCGACGGCCCAGCGCCCCCGACCGATCTCGATCAGCGTCCCGACGAGATTGCGCACCATGTGCCGCAGGAATCCGCTTCCCTCGACCTCGAAGCGGATCTCGCCGCCCTGCTCTCCCTCGATCCGCAGCGCATCGATCGTTCGCACGGTCGTCTTCACGTCGGATCCCGCCCCCTGGAAGGCGGCGAAATCATGGGTCCCCACGAAGGCCCCTGCGGCCTCCGCCATGCGTCCGGGATCCAGCGGCGCCCGGAGCCAGAGAAAGCGATGTTCGCGCAGGGGAGACCGTTCCCGGCCATTCCAGACCTGATACCGATAGTGCTTCCCCCGCGCCTCTCTGAGAGCATCCCAGTCGAGAGGCGCCTCGGCGCATGCGCGGACGGCCAGGTCCCGGGGAAGCCGGGCGTTCAGGGCCCGGATCAGGGTCGCGGCCGAGAAGTCCGTCACGACGCGAAGGCTTGCCACCTGGGCCACGGCATGGACGCCGGCGTCCGTCCGTCCGGCCCCACGAATCGATGCCGCATGGCCCGTGAGGGATTCGACGGTCGCTTCGAGCACGCCCTGGACCGTCCGCGCAGGTCGGTTTCCCGACTGGATCTGCCAGCCCTCGAAGTCCCGACCGTCGTATTCGAGCACCAGCCGGAAATTGCGTGCCTGGGGCCCCTCCCGGCCTCCCGTCGTCACGCCAGGCCGAGCCGCCGAGCGGCCAGGGCCATCGCGTGGCGCGCGGCGAGCCTCAGCGGATCGAACGCGATCCAGAGCCACCAGCCCTGACCCTCCGGGAGGGACCGGTCGGCCTGGATCCGACCGACGAGCACTTCGTCCACCCCGATCGCATCCCGGAGCGTCGGACCGATCGGTTCGGGTGCGCCCGCCTCGACCAGCACGAGGCCCCGCGAGCCCGCTCCAGCCGACCTGATCGAAAGGCCGGGCATCGCCGCCAGTCGCGCTTCGACCTCCTTCCGGTCGAGCGGGTTCCGCAATTCGAGCGCCAACGAGGCCCCCTCGCCGACGAAGGCCGGAACCTGCAGGCTCGCCAGATCGACGCGCACGCTGGAACCGAAGAGCCGCTGGATCTCGCGACGAACCCGCTCCGGATCGATCCCGCCCCCGGGCACGACATCGAAGGCCACCGCCTGTCCCGCCGGCCCCGCCTCGGGCGACGCCGATTGATTGAAGAGCGCAATCGATTCTTCGGACAGCGCGGCAATCCCCCGATGCCCCTGGGCCGACGCGCTGCAGAGGACGGTCCCGACCATCCGGGACACGTCGAGGGCTGCCAGGATCGGCGTCCAGGCGAGGCTGGTCGCCGAGGGGATCGCCAGCAGGGGCGCCTTCTCCAGGCACGCGTCCTCGAGCGACACCCTGCCCGACACGCCGGACGACGAGGCCGCCTCGCCGGTTTCCGAGCCGCTTGCCGTGTCCCCCCGGATCTCTTCGATCGCCCGGACGATCGGCTCGGGGAGCGCGATCGGGATCTCGTCCCGATCCGAAAGCGCGCCCGTGCAATCGATGCAGGGCACTTCCGCCCGCAGCGCTTCACGGACGATGCCCAGCGCCTCGCTCGCGGGCGTGCAGATGAAGACGAGATCCCGCCCCTTGAGGACCGGCCGGTCGCTCACGACGTCGAGCATCTGCCCGCGGAACTCGAACTCCGCCCCGGCCGATTCCGGCGAAGCGACGCCGATCAGCTCGGCGATCGGCCAGCCCGATTCATCGAGCCCGTCGACGACCTGTTGTCCGAGATGACCCGTCACGCCGAAGACGACGATCCGCTTCGCAACGCCCGGGGAGCCACCCTGCCCGCTTCCTTCTTCCCGCTCCATGCGAATCCCCTGGTCGACCTAGGCCCGATCGAGCGCTTCCAGCACGAGTTCCCCCATGCGCCGACATCCGACGGTCTCGCGGGTCTCGCCCGGCAGCAGGAGATCGCCGCTGCGATGACCGGCATCGAGCACCGCTGCCACGGCCCGACGAATCGAGCCCGCGGCCTCCTTCGCGCCGAAGGAGGTCTCGAGCAGCATCGCGACGCTCTGGATCGCGGCGAGGGGGTTCGCGAGGTCCTTGCCGGCGATGTCCGGGGCCGAGCCGTGGACGGGCTCGAAGAGACCGAAGCCCCCCACGGCGAGGCTCGCCGAAGGCAGCATGCCGAGCGAGCCCGTGATCATCGCCGCCTCGTCGGAGAGGATGTCGCCGAAGAGATTGCCCGTCACGATCACGTCGAAACGGCGCGGCTCCTGGACCAGCAACATCGCGCAGGAATCCACCAGCTGGTGGGCGAGCTCGACGTCCGGGTAGTCCCGGGCCACCTCGTCGACGACCTCCACCCAGAGCTGGGAGACATCGAGGACATTGGCCTTGTGGACATGGGTGACGTGCCTGCGTCGAAGCCGCGCCTGTTCGAAGGCCACGCGTGTGATGCGTTCGATCTCGTGTTCGTCGTAGGCCATGGCATTCGTCGCAGACCGGTTCCCGCGCTCGCCCGAGCGGCCGCGCGGCTCTCCGAAATAGATCCCTCCGGTCAGCTCCCGCACGACGAGCATGTCGACCCCCTCGACGATCTCGGGGCGCAGCGCCGAAGCATCCACGAGCGCCGGCAGGACCGTGGCGGGACGAAGGTTCGCGAAGAGACCGAGGGCCTTGCGGATCCCGAGAAGCCCCTTTTCGGGGCGGATGTCCACCGGCAGGTCATCCCATTTCGGTCCGCCCACCGCGCCGAGCAGGACGGCGCGACTCGAACGACAGGCTTCGACGACCTCGTCCCGAAGTGGCGTTCCGTAGGCATCGATGGAGCATCCCCCGATCGACTCCTCGACGAAGTCGAACTCGAGCCCGACCTTCGCACCCGCTGCGACGAGGACACGCCGAGCCTGTTCCGTGACCTCGGGACCGATCCCGTCCCCCGGCAACAATACGATTCGTTCTGCCACGCTCCTCCTCGCCTTCCTCATTCTCGCTCGGCCGGCGCCGCGTCCGGGTCGCTCAACCGGTTCCGGATCGTCCTCCCGATGCCGCCCCCGGCCCCGGACCGATTCGCGATCGGGTCATCCCTTCCTTCCCGGGATCAGATTCCCCGGGGCGCATCGACGTGGCGCCGCTGTTTGTGCCATTCGAGCTTGTTCAGCGCGTGCACATAGGCCTTGGCACTCGCGACCATGACGTCCTCGTGGACGCCGTTCCCGATCACCCGGCGTCCTTCCTCTTCGATCGTGACGGAAACCTCGCCCTGTGCGTCGAGCCCGGCCGTGACCGCGTGCACGCGATACTGGATCAGCTCGCTGCCCGTCTCCGTCAATTCGGCGATCGCACGGAAGATCGCATCGACCGGCCCGACCCCCGAGGTCTCCCGTTCGACGGCCTTTCCATCGACCTCGAGCGCCACCTTCGCCCGCGGCGCGGTTTCGCTGCCACACGTCAGCAGCAGCGAGCCGAAGACGAAGCGATCATCGAGCGCCTGGATCGAATCCGACACGATCGCCTCGAGATCCTCGTTGAAGATGACCTTCTTCGCATCGGCCAGGCTCTTGAAGCGCCGGAAGGCCCTTTCGAACTCCTCTCCTTCGATCGCGAAGCCGAGCTCGAGCAGCCGATCGCGAAAAGCGTGTCGCCCGGAGTGCTTCCCGAGCACGAGTTCATTCGAAGCCCGCCCGATCGATTCCGGTGTCATGATCTCGTAGGTGATCGCCGCCTTCAGGACCCCGTCCTGATGGATCCCGGCTTCGTGCGCAAAGGCGTTGTCTCCCACGATCGCCTTGTTCGGCTGGACCTGGACACCGGTCACCGATGACAGGAGCCGACTCGAGGGGTAGATCTCCCGGGTCCGGATCCCGGTTTCGATCCCCGGGAACTGATCCGCCCGCGTCTTGAGGGCCATCACGACCTCTTCGAGGGAAGTGTTCCCCGCCCGTTCACCGATCCCGTTCACGGTGCATTCGATCTGGCGCGCCCCCGCACGGATCGCGGAAAGACTGTTGGCGACGGCCAGACCGAGATCGTTGTGGCAATGGACGGAGAAGACGACGTCGTCGGCCCCTTCGACGTTCTGTCGCAGGAAGGCGATCAGCTCGCCGTATTCCTTGGGCGTCGTATAGCCGACCGTGTCGGGCACGTTGAGGGTCGTCGCGCCGGCTTCGACCGCCGTGCGAAAGACGTCGACGAGAAAATCCCGGTCGGATCGCGTCGCATCCTCGGCCGAGAATTCGACGTCGTCGACCATCGTCCTCGCCTGCCGAACGGCCCGATCGACCTCCTCGAGAACCCGATCGCGAGTCATGCGCAACTTGTGCTCGAGGTGGATGTCGCTGGTCGCGATGAAGGTATGGATCCGGGGTTGCTTCGCGACCTCGACCGCGCGCCCGGCGCGCTCGACATCGAGCTTCCCGGTCCGGGCGAGACCGCATACGATCGTCTCGTCGAGTTCCCGGGCGATCGCCTGGACGGAATCGAAATCTCCGTCACTGGCGATCGGGAACCCGGCCTCGATGACGTCGACGCCCAGCCGCTCGAGCTGGCGCGCCAGGCTGAGTTTTTCCTGCCGATTCATGCTGCAGCCCGGCGACTGTTCGCCGTCACGCAGGGTCGTATCGAAGATCCGGATGCGATCGTCACTCATCCCTCGCCCCTCCTGCCGTCGTCGTCTCTGGCATCGCCCGGACGCCCCCCCGAGGTCTTCTCCGACCCGCTGCCGTCGCCTCCCTCGACGGGCAGCAGTGTCCGGCCCGTTCGCCAACGCCAGAGGATCCCGACGGGCCCGGAGAAGACGTATGCCAATCCGACGAGGAAGAAATTCAGGCCGGGCTCGATCACCAGGATGATGAGGATCATCACGGCGATCACCCGCGCGGAATAACTCTGTCCGAAGCGGACGTTCTTGAAACTGTGATAGGGAATCGGACTCACCATCAGGAGGCCGAGCGCCATCACGCCCAGCGCGGGCAGGATCGGTGGCAGACCGAGTCCCAGATCGGGACCCACCAGGAAATTCTTGAACCAGACCGCCGACACGATCATGCCGGCCCCCGCTGGCGTGGGCAGGCCGTCGAAGCGCCCCTCGAAACGCCCGGACGACACGTTGAAGCGGGCCAACCGAAGCGATGCGCAGGCGGTATAGGCGAAGGTCATGACCCAGCCGGCCCAACCCAGGGTCGAGATCCCACCGGCGTGGAAGGCGAGCACGGCGGGAGCGACGCCGAAGGAGACCGTATCGGCGATCGAATCGTATTCGGCTCCGAAGCGGCTCACGTTGCCGGTCAACCGGGCCGCCCGGCCATCGAGCAGATCGAAGAGCGCGGCCACGAAGATCGCATACGAAGCGACGAGAACATCCCCGTCGCTCGCCTTGATGATCGCGTAGAAGCCCGCTGCGAGATTGCCGGTCGTGAGCAGCTGGGGCAGCAGGACCGCGAATCCCGATCGATCAGGATCCCGGCGCGGCCTGCGTCGGCGCCGTCGACTCCGGCGCCGCGGACGGCCCGGCAGACGGGCGACCTTCTCGGACGCGATCGTCGGCCTTCCGCCCTCGACCTCCTGACCGATCTCGCCGCCCTGCCCGACCATTCGCTCTCCCCGGGGACCCGATGGGGCCCGTCGATCAGTTCTTGCTGCGATCGACGAGCTGCTTCTCCGAAAGCCAGGGCATCAATCCGCGAAGCCGCGCACCGACCTCTTCGAGCTGATGGGCCGCCGCCGCCCGTCGCCGCGCGTGCAGACCGACATTGCCGCTCTGGTTCTCGAGGATGAAGCGCTTGGCGAATTCACCCGTCTGGATGTCCGTCAGCACTTCCTTCATGCGCGCTTTCACGCTGGCATCGATCACGCGGGGGCCGCTCACGAAATCACCGTACTCGGCGGTATTCGAAACCGAGTAGCGCATGTTGGCGATGCCCCCTTCGTAGATCAGATCGATGATGAGCTTGGTTTCGTGGATGCACTCGAAGTAGGCCATCTCCGGTGCATAGCCCGCCTCGACGAGGGTCTCGAATCCCGCCTGCATCAACGAGGTCAGGCCACCACACAGCACGGCCTGCTCCCCGAAGAGATCGGTCTCGGTCTCCTCGCGGAAGGTCGTCTCGATGATGCCCGCGCGGCCACCGCCGATCGCCGAGGCGTAGGCGAGCGCGACCTGGAAGGCGTCTCCCGAAGGATCCTGCTGGACGGCGACCAGGCACGGCACACCGCGACCCTGTTCGTAGTGATCCCGAACCGTGTGGCCCGGCCCCTTCGGCGCGATCATGATGACGTTCACGTCCGGGGGCGGAACGATCGCCTGGAAATGGAAGTTGAAACCATGGGCCACCGCGAGATAGTTGCCGGGCGCGAGGTTCGGCGCGATCTCGCTCTCGTAGATCGAGGCCGCGAGTTCGTCGGGCACGGTCATCATGATCAGATCCGCCTCGCGCGCGGCGTCGGCGACGGGAGCGACCTTCAGGCCGGCCTGCTCGACCTTGCTCCAGCTCGACGAATCCTTGCGCAGCCCGACGACGACATCGACGCCCGAAGCGTGCAGGTTCTGCGCATGGGCATGTCCCTGACTGCCGTAGCCGATGATGGCGACCTTCCTGGACTGGATCCGTCCGAGGTCCGCGTCCTTGTCGTAGTAGATGTTGAGTGCCATGAGTCTTCTTTCGGATCCTTGGAAAGTGTCGAATGGGCGTTCCTGCCCCTCGGACCGGAGCGGCCCGTTCAGCACGATCGGAGGTTGTGATGTCCAGCGTTTCTGATTCTGCCCGGCGCGGGGCCCAGCGGCCCGATCCAGACTCGACCCGGCCCGTCCCGGTCGACGCGAAGCTGCGCCCGGGTCGGTCGGGAGACCGATCCGGCGAGCGGCGCTAACTGCGCGAGATTACGCGACCTTTTCCGCTCGCGCCAGCTCCGGAGCGCGGGCGGGAGAGCTCACCGACCCGAGGAATCGGGCGAGCCAGCGGATCCGACCCGATCGACTTCCCCTTCCTCGACCGGCCCGCCGAGCCGGGTCGCTTCGGCTTCCGCCCGACGCAGATAACGGGCGACCAGCGTTCCGACCGCGCCTCCCTCTCCGCGGTCGAGCCGGCGCTGCGCGATCCGGCCGACCCGGTCGGCCCGGGGGCGTGCGGCGGGTCCCTCGATCACCCGGGCCAGGGAGACCCCACCCCCTCGGAAGACCTCCCGCCAACCCGACACCAATGGCGTCACCAGCGAGACGTCCCCTCCGCGGAGGTCCGCGACGAGTGCTTCAGGGGAATAGAGGCCTTCGGCCAGGACGGGATCCGGAAGCCCATCCTCCCGGCGCGCAGCCGGGGCCCAGCCTCCGGCATACCACTGGCCCCGACGTGCGTCGAGCAGGGCCACGACCTGCGTGCCGAGGTTCTTCCCGCTCTCGTCCTCGAACAGCGACCACGCCATCGCTTCCAGGGTCGAGACGCCGACGGCCACGATCGAGCGACCGAAGCCGAGCCCCTTGGCCGTCGCGAGCCCGATCCGCAGACTCGTGAACGAACCCGGCCCGGTCGAGATCCCGATGGCATCGAGCTCGTCGAGCTTCATCCCCGATCCCTGGACGACCCGGTCGATCGTCGGCAGCAACACGGAGGCGTGGCGGCGACCGGCATCCGGCGCTTCCAGGGCCACGACCTCGTTCCCGCGAAGGAGGGCGACGGAAAGCCCATCGGTGGCCGATTCGATGGCGAGAAGGTTCCGCGTCATGGCATGCGTCCGGATCGGGTCCTCGCTCTACTGCGAGCCACTCGATAGCCAGCTGACGAAGCGCGTCCACGTCGGCGTCAGATCGTTCCAGAACGCGCGCCCCATCAGGAGGACGAGCACACCGAAACCGATCGAACTCGCAATCTCCCGCGATCGCATCGAGAGCGGCGAACGCTTGATGCCCTCGATCACGTAGATCAGGGCCTGTCCCCCATCGAGGATGGGAATGGGGAGCAGGTTCAGGATCCCGAGATTGATGCTGATCAACATCATCATCGACAGGTAGTCGAGCCAGCCCCGGTCGAGGGATTTCCGGGCGATCCGGGCGATCCCGATCGGCCCGGACAGCTTCTCGGTGCCGACCTCTCCAGTGAGCAGTTTGCCGAGCCCCTGGAGATAGTCCCGGGTCATCTGCCAGGTCATCTCGACGGCCCGGGGCAACGCGACGAGGGGATTGCGGATCAGCTGGACCGAACTCTCACCGGGCAGGGAAGAGATCGCGGCCCCCAGACCGATCTGATAGACCTTCTCCTCCATGCCCTCGATGTCGTAGGGCCCGGAGACCGTTTCTTCCCGGGCGCGGAGCCGGACGGTCCGGACCCGTCCGGCCCGGGAGAACGCGATCTCGAGTTCGCGCCCGCCGCTGGTCTGCACGAGGGAGACGAAGCGATCGAAACTGCCGACGGGCTCGCCATCGACCGAAAGAACGAGATCGTTCGGCTGGAGACCGGCCCGCGCCGCAGGGCGATCCGGTGCGACATAGGCCACCAGGATCGTCGCCGGGATCAGGCCCAGCGCCTCGAGATCCGGCGTCGCGGGCAGCGAGAGTGTCCGTTCCTCGAATTCCGGCTCCGGCGGAGGGGCCTGGGACGGATCGGAGGGGTTCGGAGCCGCGCCCGGGCGCCGCGCCGCCTCGGGCTGCGGGGACCCGAGTTCCCGTGGCTTCTCGCGTTCCACGAGCCACACGACCTGCTGCCGGCCCTCCGCCAGGGCGGCGCGCGCCGCCCTCGCCTGGACGCGCTCGAGCGCCTGCCAGTCTTCGATCGCCTCGCCGTCGATCGAGACGACGCGATCTCCGGATCGGAGCCCCGCCCGGGCAGCCGGACTGCCCTCGGAGGGCACGCCGACCACGGCCGCGAGTCGCCGATGCCCGATCCCGATCCAGCCCGTCTCGACGACCGAGCCGTAGGCGTCGCGGGTCATCTGCCGTCCGATCGGAACCTCGAGAACCCGCTCGCTCCCCCCGCGTTCGACCTCGAGTTCGAGGGTGCCCCCCTCGGCCCGCTCGCGAATCGGAAGCACGACCTCGTCCCACCACTCGACCGGTTCCCCGTCGACCGCGAGGATCCGATCCCCGGGTCGGATCCCGGCCCGGGCCGCCGGCGAACCCGCCTCGACCATGCCGACGACGGCATCGGGTCGCGGGAGCCCGAACCAGAGGATCCCCATCAGGCAGACGACGGGCAGCAGCAGATTCATCGCCGGCCCGGCAAAGACGATCGCGAGCTTCTGCCAGACCGGTTTCGATTCGAGAAACTCGTCCGGGCGGGCGTCCTCCGGGATCGGCGCCTGGAAATTCTCGTCTCCCGGCATCGGCTCGCCCAACATCCGCACGAATCCGCCGAGCGGGATCCAGCCGATCACGTATTCCGTCCCACCGCGCACCCAGCGGGCCCGCGTGCGGCCGAAACCGATCGGTGCACCGAACCCGATCGAGAACTTCAGGACCCGCACACCGAAGGCCTTCGCGACCAGGAAATGCCCCAGCTCATGAACCAGGATCAGGATCCCGAGCATCGGAATCACGGCGACGAGGGTGTCGATCACGGCCATCCTGCCCTCACCCCCCGTCGTTCCGCAGGGCGATCGGATCCGCGTCGGATCGTTTCGCCAACCATTCCGTCGCCGCACCACGGGCCCACGCATCCGCGGCGAGCACGGCCTCGAGCGTATCGACGCGATCGCCGCGGTGGTCCTCCAGATGGGCTTCGAGCACCGCCCGGTCGAGGGCCGCGATCCCCGCGAAACCGATGCGACGGTCGAGGAAGGCCTGGACGGCGATCTCGTTCGCCGCATTCAGGACCGCGGGCGCCGATTCACTCCCGGCCACGGCCCGGAAGGCGAGGTCGAGACAGGGAAAGCGTTCCCGATCCGGCCGCTCGAAATCGAGACGCGACAGCGCCGCGAGATCGAGTCCCGGCAGATCGAGTTCGATCCTTTCGGGATGGGCCAGCGCCACCGCGATGGGGACCCGCATGTCGGGCAGGCCAAGCTGTGCGAGGACCGAGCGATCGTGGAACTCGACCAGGGAATGCACGATCGATTGGGGATGCACGACGACGTCGATCCGATCCGCCGACACACCGAAGAGCCAACGCGCTTCGATCACCTCGAGCCCCTTGTTCATCAGTGTCGCCGAATCGATCGAGATTTTGTCTCCCATCGACCAGTTCGGGTGGGCCAGGGCCTCCTCGACACTGGCCTCGTCGATCCGATCCGAGGGCCAGGATCGGAAGGGCCCGCCGGAGCAGGTCAGGATCAGACGACTGATCTCGGCGCGGCGGCTGCCGTTCAGACACTGGAAGATGGCGCTGTGTTCCGAATCGATCGGGATGATGTCGACCCCCTTCGCCCGGGCTTCGCGGCAGACCAGGGCCCCCGCCATCACCATGACCTCCTTGTTCGCGAGGCCGATCGAACGCCCCGCCGCGATCGCGGCCAGGACCGGTTGCAGTCCGACGGCCCCCACGAGGCCCGCAACGACGAGATCCGAGTCGATGGTCGCGACCGCATGCAACCCCGACTCGGCGGCGCACACCTCGATCCCGCTCCCCAGCGCCGCGCGGATCGCAGGCACCTCCCGTGGATCGGCGACCGAGACCCGTCGCGGCCGGAACTGCCTTGCCTGTTCGACCAATCGCGCGACGCGTCGCCCCGCCGCCAGGGCGACGACCTCGAAGCGCTCCGGATGCGACGCGACGACTTCCAGCGTCTGCTCTCCGATGCTCCCGGTGCTGCCCAGGATCGAGAGCCGCTTCATCGGGTCGTCCTCTTCTCCCGACTTCGATCGCCCTGCCTGACCTGTTCGCTCGTCAGGCCGAAGCGACGTTCCCGGCGCTGATAGTCGAGGATCGCGGCCTCGAACTCCGCGCGGCGGAACTCGGGCCACATCCGATCCGAGAGATGGAGCTCGGTATAGGCGATCTGCCAGAGCAGGAAATTGGAGACCCTCTGCTCGGCACCGGTCCGGATCAGCAGATCGGGATCCGGCAGGTCCGGCGCATAGAGATAGGCCGCGAACGCCTTCTCATCGAGCCCTTCCGGATCGATCTTTCCCAGTTCGGCATCCCGTGCCAGACGCCGGGCCGCATCGACGATCTCTGCCCGGCCTCCGTACGAGAGCGCGAAGACGAGCTGCATGCCCGTATTGTCGGCCGTCCGCCGGATCGCGCCTTCGACGGCACGGCGCGTGCTCGGGGGCAAGCGGTCGATACGACCGATCGTGCGAACCCGCGCGCCATGTTCCATCACTTCGTCGATTTCCGTCTCGAGGTACTCCTCGAGCAGGCGCATCAACTCGGAGACCTCTCCGCGAGGCCGATTCCAGTTCTCGATCGAGAAGGCGTAGAGGGTCAGGATCTCCACGCCGTAGTCGCGACATGCCCGGATCACGGCCCGAACGGATTCGATGCCCTCGCGATGGCCCGCATTGCGTTCGAGCCCCCGTTCCACGGCCCATCGGCCGTTGCCATCCATGATGATGGCCACGTGTCGCGGAACGCGATCGGGATGGATTTCCGGATGTGCCATCGTTTTCGACTCGGGCGCCAGTCTCTCGCTAGACCTCGAGTACGTCCTTTTCCTTCTGTGACGTCAGCTCGTCGATCTTCTTGACGAATGAATCGGTCAGATCCTGGACCTTCTTTTCCGCTCGATGCCGATCGTCCTTCGAAAGGCCGTCATCTTCGAGATCCTTCAGGAGCGAGAGACAGTCGCGACGCGCGTCCCGCACGCGGATCCGATGCTCCTCGGCGATCTTGCGGACCTGCTTGACGAGCAGCTTGCGGCGCTCTTCCGTGAGCGGGGGAATCTGGATCCGGATCACCTTGCCGTCATTGCTCGGCGTCAACCCCAGGTCGGACGCGAAGATGGTCTTCTCGATCGAGGAGATCGCCGACTTGTCGAAGGGGGAAACGACGATCATCCGCGGGTCGGGAACCGACAACGTCGCCAGCTGGTTCAGCGGCGTGGGCGTGTCGAAGTAGTCGACGACGATCCCGTCGAGGATGCTGGTGCTCGCGCGCCCCGTGCGGACCTTCGTCAACTCCCGGCCGAATCGCTCGAGCGCCTTCTCCATCGACGTCCGACCTTCTTCGATCACCTCGTTCACGTCTTCTGCGTCCGCCATGGTCTCACCGCGCCTCCTCGATCGTCTCGTCGCTCGCGTCGTGCCGGGACTCAGCCCCGGGACGTCGGCGAATCCCGCACGAGGGTCCCGATCGACTCCCCCCGCACGGCCTTCAGGATATTCCCCCGCACGCCCATGTCGAATACCACGATCGGCAGATCGTTCTCGCGGCACAAGGAGATCGCGGCCTGGTCCATGAAACGCAGATCCTGCCGAAGCGCCTCGGCGAAGGTCAGCTCCTCGTAGCGAACGGCCTCCGGATCCCTCGCGGGATCCGCGCTGTAGACCCCGTCGACCTGGGTCGCCTTCATCACGACGTCGGCACCGATTTCCGCCGCCCGGAGGGCCGCTGCCGTGTCCGTCGTGAAATAGGGATTCCCCGTCCCTCCGGCGAAGATCACGATCCGGCCCTTCTCGAGATGACGGATCGCACGGCGCCGGATGTAGGTCTCGGCGACCTGCACGATTTCGATCGCCGTCTGGACCCGGGTCGGCACGCCCACCTTCTCGAGCGCGTCCTGCAGGGCCATCGCATTGATCACGCTGGCGAGCATGCCCATGTAGTCGGCCTGCGCCCGATCCATTCCCTGGGCGGCGGCGGTCATGCCGCGGATGATGTTGCCCCCGCCGATCACGAGACTGATCTGGACGCCGAGCTGGTGGACTTCGTGGATCTGATCGGCGATGCCCCCGATCACGCCGGGATGGATGCCAAAGCCATCCTCGCCGGCGAGCCCCTCGCCGGAGAGCTTGAGCAGAAGCCTCCGGTATCGGGTCGTCACTCCGGGGCAGCCTCTCCCAACTTGAATCGCACGAATCGGGCGACCTGGCCCACGCCGGTCAGGATGTCTCGCACGCTCTTGTCGGGATCCTTCACGAATTTCTGTTCGACGAGACAATGCTCGGCGAAGAACTTGTTGATGCGTCCGTCGACCATCTTCTCGACGACGTTCTCGGGCTTGCCGCTCTCGAGGGCCTGGTTGGTCAGGAAGGTCCGTTCCTTCTCGACCACCTCGGCGGGCATGTCGTCGCGATCGATCGCGATCGGGGTCGGGTCGTGTGCCGCGACGTGCATCGAGACGTCGCGCACGACCTGGTCGATCTCCGGCCCCGACTTGTCGGTCTCGAGGGCGACCAGCACGCCCAGGGTGCCCACGCCGTGGACATAGCCACCGACCACGCCGGACACCTCGACGCTGGCGACACGCTTCAATCGGATGTTCTCCCCGACCTTCGCCACCGCCGCCTTGATCACGTCCTCGACCGTCTCGCCATCGACCTTCACCGCCAGCGCCGCATCGACGTCGGAAACGTCTCCGACGGCAGAGATCGCCTGGACGATCCGCTTCGCGAGTTCCTGGAAATCCGGCGTCTTGGCGACGAAATCGGTTTCGCAACCGAGTTCGATGATCGCGCCGCGCCCCCCTTCGGCAGCGTAGGCGACCGTGCCCTCACTCGTCTCACGGCCGGCGCGCTTGCCCGCCTTCGAGAGTCCCCGCTCGCGCAGCAGCTCGATCGCACGGTCGATGTCTCCCTCCGCATCGACGAGCGCCCGCTTGCAATCCATCATGCCCGCGCCGGTCGATTCGCGGAGCGCCTTCACGTCCTGTGCCGAGATGCTCATTCCTTCGCCTTGCCCTCTTCGTTTCCGGTCGCCGCGGAAGCGGCGGGAGTCGTGGATTCGGCCGCAGACGCCTGGGATGCCGCGGCCCCGGATGCGGCTTCCGGCGCCTTGGGCTTGACGACGACGGCCGGACCGGCCTTCGAAGCCTTCGCGTCTTCGTTCTTGTCCCCGCCGGCCGAGAAGCTCTTGCCTCCGCCTGCCGATCCCTGGGATCGGCCGCGACGGGGCTGCTGTTTGATCTCGACCACGCGACGACCGGTCTTCGGTCCGGCTTCGGCCTTCGGCTTCGGCGGGGCATCCCGCTTCTGGGCGACGAGTTCCGCCTGGTGCTTGTCGTATCCTTCCCGACAGGCATTGGCCGCCGCCGTGCAGTAGAGGTCGATCGCGCGGATCGCATCGTCATTGCCCGGCACGACGAAATCGATGTTCCGGGGACTGCAATTCGTATCGACGATCCCGATGATCGGAATCTGCAGCCGATGCGCCTCCTGGACGGCGATCGCCTCCTTGCCGACGTCGATGATGAAGACCGCGTCCGGAACGCGCCCCATCGTGCGGATGCCCTTGAGCGACTTGTCGTATTTCTCGACCTGACGCGTCATCCGGGCGAGTTCCTTCTTGGAAAGCTCGGCCTTCTTCTCTTCCGATCCGAGGACCTCGAGGTACTCGTTGTACCGGTCGATCGACTTCTTCACGGTCTTCCAGTTCGTGAGCATGCCCCCCAGCCAGCGGTTGTTGACGTAGTGCTGTCCGGCCCGCATGGCTTCCGTCATGATCGGGGCGGCCGCCTGTCGCTTGGTGCCGACGAAGAGGACCTTGCCTCCGGCCGCCGTCGTCTCACGCAGGAAGTCCAGGGCTTCCTTCAGGAGGGGAAGCGTCTGGTCCAGGTCGATGATGTGGGTGCCATTGCGCTCACCGAAGATGTAGGAACGCATCAGCGGATTCCAGCGCCCGGGCTGGTGGCCGTAGTGCACGCCCGCCTCGAGCAGCGCGCGGATCGTCAGTTCCTGTTCCTTGAGCGCCTCACCCAGTTCGCTCATCGTCGAACCGGCCTGGCTCGCATCGGTCGGGCCGGATGGCGTGCCGGGAGCGGGAGGTGCAGGAATCGTTGCGGCCTCGGGAGGGGCCGGCGTCTCGGACATGGATCTCTCCTTTTGCGGTTCTGCCTCCGCCCCGAGCCGTCCAGTCCCCGACCCGGAGGGCGTCCGGACGAGACGACCAGGCCGTCCGTCCGATCCGCTCCAGGCACCGCCGGGGTGACTCGGAACGTGTGAATTGGCGGGTGTTTAGCAGAATCCGGCAGCCGCGACCATCCAGCCCGCGGATTTCAGGTGGTGTACTCGGCATTGATCCGGACATACTCGTAGGTCAGGTCGCAACTGAAGATCCGCGCCCTTCCCGAGCCCCGCCCGAGATCGACCTCGATCGCGACCTCCTCCGCCCGCAGGGCCCTTTCCGCCCGTTTCCGCGCCGCCGGTCCCGCAGACCTTCCCCGCGAGAAGACCGTAACCCCGCCGACCCGGACCCGGCTCCGGTCCGGCGCCCAGGCCACGCGAGCGGCACCGAAGGCCTGGACGATCCTTCCCCAGTTCGGATCGCCTCCGAAGACGGCCGTCTTGACCAGCATCGAGTTCGCGATCCGGCGCGCCGCGCGATCGGCCTCGGCGGCCGAACGAGCGCCCGTCACGTCGACGACCATCAATTTCGTCGCCCCCTCCCCATCCCGGGCGAGCTGCCGGACGAGATCTTCACAGACCGCCCGCAGACCGGTCTCGAAGCGCCGGGTCTCCGGCCGGCCGGCCCGCAGCGTGCCGCTTCCCGCAGCACCGCTCGCCATCAGGACGACCGTATCACTCGTCGAACCCTCCCCGTCGACGGTCAGCCGATTGTAGGTCGCGTCGGCGACACGCCCGAGCATCCGCTGCAGGCTTCGCGGCGCGATCGAGGCATCGGTCACGAGAAACGAGAGCATCGTGGCCATGTTCGGCTCGATCATGCCGGAGCCCTTCGCGATCCCCAGGATCGTGACGGGAACGCCGTCCAGGCGGAATCGCGTCGAGGCGATCTTGGCATGGGTGTCGGTCGTCCGGATCGCTTCCGCCGCGTCGGCGAAACCGTCGGGCGAAAGGGCCTCCACCACGCGCGGGATCCCCTTCCGCAGGATCCCCATCGGCAGCGGCTCGCCGATCACCCCCGTCGAGGCCACCAGGACCTCCTCCTCCCCGCAAGCGAGCTCCCGGGCCGTCAGCGCGGTCATCGTGCGCGCATCGCGCAGACCCCGCTGCCCCATCGCGACATTCGAGATCCCACTGTTGACGACGATGCCCCGGGACCGGCCCGCCGCGACGCGCTCTCGCGAGATCTCGACCGGGGCCCCCACCACGGTCGACCGGGTGAAGACCGCGGCCGTCGCCACGGGTTCGTCCGAAGCGATCAGGGCCAGATCCCTCGCGGAAGCCTTGATGCCCGCATGGATTCCCGCGGCCCTGAAACCCGCGACGCGTCTCGACCGGCGCTGCACCTTCATCGCGCCACGCCCGTCACGACGTCCATTGCAGGGTCCATTGCAAAGTCCATTGCAACGTCATCATCGGAGTCGCCATCGTCCGCCGCTCATCCCCGGCGCTTCATCGGGGAACTCAGGCGCCGCAACATTTCTTGTATTTCTTGCCGCTGCCGCAAGGACAGGGGTCGTTGCGGCCGACCTTGCCGCCGGAGGGCCGGCCCGCACCCGCCGCTCCTGCCACGACCGCGCTCCCCGCCGGCGTGGCCCGTGACGGCCTGGCCGAGCGTCCGGCCCCGCTACCGGTGGCGACCCGACGGGAGGTCGCCCGGGCCTGCAGGTCCGGTTGCGGGTAGCCGAACTTGAAGATGAACTCGGCGAATTGATCGTCGATCCGCTGTTCCATCTCCCCGAAGAGCGCGAACCCCTCCCGCTGGTACTCGATCTTCGGATCGCGCTGGGCATAGCCCCGCAGATTGATCGACTCCCGGAGTGCATCCATCGTGTGGAGATGGGCCTTCCACTGGCTGTCGAGGATCTGCAGGAGCAGATCCCGCGCGATGGTGTCGAAGGTCGGATAGCCCTCGAGGTCGGCGTAGATCTCTTCCTTGAGCCTCCGGCCCTCTTCCTTCTTCGCTTCGAGGGCCTCGAGGAGTCGGGCGAGAATCGCGTGGCCGAGTTCGTCCTTGTCGCCGTGCCGGCTGCCCGGATTCTCGCCGCCTTCGGTCCGGAAGGGAGGCTCCTCGATCGAGAAGGCGAGCCCGAACTGGGCCTCGAGGGCATGGGCCATCTCGACGTAGACGTCGTCGTCGGGATCACCGCGTTGGGGCCAGGTCCGTTCGAGAAGATTCGCGACGAAGCCCTCGATACACGCCTCGATTTCCTGCCCGATCGCCTCGGCATCCGCCGACATCGCGGTGTAGCGTCGCGCATAGAAGGCCTGACGCTGCTTGTTCATCACGTCGTCGTAGTCGAGCAGATGTTTGCGGATGTCGAAGTTGCGACTCTCGACCTTCTTCTGGGCGCCCTCGATCACCCGGGAAAGCATCCGGTTCTCGATGGCTTCTCCCTCTTCCACGCCGACCCGGTCCCACCACTGCTTGACGCGATCGGCCTCGAAGATGCGCAGCAGGTCGTCCTCGAGCGAGAGGAAGAACTGACTCGAACCGGGGTCCCCCTGTCGTCCCGCTCGGCCGCGGAGCTGATTGTCGATCCGCCGACTCTCGTGTCGTTCCGTTCCCAGGATATGCAGCCCCCCCGCCGCCAGGACCTCCTCGCGCTCCGCGGCGCATTCCGCTTCGAATTGCGCCAGCACCGCTTCGAAATTCTCGTGGTTCCGGTCGTGACCGCATTTCGAAAGCGCCATCTGTTCGGGGTTCCCACCCAGCAGGATGTCGGTCCCGCGGCCTGCCATGTTCGTCGAGATCGTGATCGCGCCCTTGCGTCCCGCCTGGGCGACGATCTCCGATTCGTTCTCGTGCTTCTTGGCGTTCAGGACCGTGTGCTTGAGCCCCGCCTTCTTGAGCTTCTTCGAGAGCATCTCCGAGGTTTCGATCGAAATCGTTCCGACGAGAACGGGTTGACCGGCCGCGTGGCGCTCCCGCAATTCGTCGATCACCGCGTTGAACTTCTCGCGCTTGGTCTTGAAGACGACGTCCGGACTGTCGATCCGGATCAGGGGGCGGTTCGTCGGGATCAGCGAGGTTTCGAGGTCGTAGATCTTGGCGAATTCCTCCGCTTCGGTATCCGCCGTTCCCGTCATGCCGGCCAGCTTGTCGTACATCCGGAAATAGTTCTGGAACGTGATCGACGCGAGGGTCTGGTTCTCGCTGCGAACCGTGATGCCCTCCTTGGCTTCGACCGCCTGGTGGAGGCCATCGGACCAGCGTCGACCGGGCATCAACCGGCCGGTATGCTCGTCGACGATGACGACCTCCTTCTTGCCGTCCTCCCCCACCCGAACGACATAGTCGACATCCAGTCGCTTCAGGGTATGGGCCATCAGCGCCTGTTGCATCGCATGCAGCACGGGCAACATGCCCGGATCGAAGAGATTGTCGATGCGAAGCATCTTCTCGACCTTGCGGATCCCCTGTTCGGTGAAGGTCGCGGAATGCGCCTTCTCGTCGATCCAGTAGTCACCGGTCTCCTCGATCCCCTTCGAGGGTTCCGCGGCCGTCCCCGCCTGGAGCGACGGGATCAGGCGGTTCGCGATCGTGTAGATCTGGGTGTTCTGTTCCGAGGGCCCCGAGATGATGAGCGGGGTGCGCGCTTCATCGATCAGGATCGAGTCGACCTCGTCGACGATCGCATAGTGCAACTCGCGTTGGACGCAGGCATCGAGCGAGAACTTCATGTTGTCGCGCAGGTAGTCGAAGCCGAGTTCGTTGTTCGTGCAGTAGGTCACGTCGGCCGCGTAGGCGGCCTTGCGCTCGGCATCGGAGAGGCCATGGACGATCGCGCCGACCTCGAGGCCGAGGAAGCGATGGACCTGGCCCATCCATTCCGCGTCGCGTTTGGCGAGGAAGTCGTTGACCGTGACGACGTGGACACCGCGTCCGGTCAGCCCGTTCAGGTAGGAGGGCAGCGTCGCCACGAGGGTCTTGCCCTCGCCCGTCTTCATCTCGGCGATCCGCCCGTTGTGGAGCATGATCCCGCCGATCAGCTGGACGTCGTAGTGGCGCTGGCCGAGGGTCCGTTTGGCCGCCTCACGGACCGTCGCGAAGGCCTCGGGAAGCAGGTCGTCGAGGGACGCCCCCTTCTCCAGACGTTGGCGGAACTCCGTCGTGCGTCCCCGAAGCTCGGCGTCCGAGAGGCGAAAGAATTTCGGCTCGAGCGTGTTGATCCGCTCGACGAGCGGCAGCAGCCGCTTGATCGCACGGTCGTTGGCGCTACCGAAGATTTTGTTCAGAGTGCGTTGCATCAGCCCGATCCGCTCCCGACACGGCTCCCGGGACTCCCGGGGAATCCGCGCGGAGAGCGCCGCCGAGGCTTGGGGGGGTGTCTTCGAACGAGGCCGGAGGGTAGAAGAGGCACCCCCGCGCGGCAAATGGTCCGGCCCGGAGCGCGACACGCAGCAACGTGGCCGAACACGTCGATTCCGACCCGGATTCCGACCGACCTCGCCCCCGTCCGCTTCGGCCCGGAAGACGAGGCATCGAAGGTCTCAGTCGAGGATGTAGTCGAGGGGGTTGCGCGGCTTGCCATTCACCTCGACGACGTAGTGGAGGTGGGGCCCCGTGCTCCGACCCGTACTGCCGATGGCGGCAATCTCCTGGCCACGCTCCACGACGTCCCCCGGCTTGACGAAGAATTCACGCGTGTGTCCGTAGACCGTCTTCACGCCGAATCCGTGATCGACGACCAGGGCGTTTCCGAGGGGGCCCCGGCGTCCCGCGAAGGTCACCCGACCCCGTGCCGGCGCGTAGATCGGCGTCCCACTCGCCGCCGAAATGTCGATCCCGGCATGTTTCTGGCGGCGTCCCGTGAAGGGCGAGACGCGGACACCGAAGCGGGACGTCAACCAGCCCTTGGCCGGCCAGATCGACGGCATCGACACCAATCGTTCGCGCTTGTCCTCCAGCTGGAGCAACAGGACCTCGAGGGAGTCGGCCCGATGATCCGCACCCTCCGTGAGATCGAGCGCATGGTCGTCGAGGACTTCGAAGAAGGAGGCCCCGGTCGCCTCGCTCGGATCGAGGGGTTCGCCTCCGCCCCGGCCCTCGAGCCCGGGAGGCGGCGGTGGCGTCCGATCGACGGGCACGCCGACCGGAAGCGCGGGCGCCCCCTCTCCTTCCGGCGCGAGTTCGACGACGTCCTCTCCTCCGATGCCGACCGTGCCGGGCAGGTTCGCGATGATCCGGACCTTGCGCTCGAGTTCGGTCACCCGGG
>DRKE01000042.1 GCA_011051925.1 Deltaproteobacteria bacterium | reverse complement strand
CTGCGAGTGGGTCCTCCAGGATTTTCTCGAACCGGGACCCGGGCCGGAAGGCGATTCACGGGAACCCGGGGCACGGCTTCCCGAAGGCCCCTTCGACCTGATCGCCCTGATGGGGGTTCTGCATCACGTGCCGGGCCGCGACTGGCGCCTCGACCTGCTTCGGGCCGCGGCCCGACGTCTCGCACCGGGGGGACTTCTCGCCCTCGCCACCTGGCAATTCGCCGACCGCGAGCGTTTCGCGCGGCGGATCGTGCCCTGGTCGGAAGCGGGACCCGTCCTGGGCCGACCGATCGATCCCCGGCAGCTCGAACCGGGCGACCGCCTCCTCCGCTTCGGTGACGATCCGACGGCCCCCCCGCGATACTGCCATCAGGTCTCTGCGGACGAGTTCGGATCGTGGCCCGCCGCCCTCGGCCTCACCCCCGTGGCGACCTACGCTTCCGATGGAGCCGAAGGCGATCTCAACCGCTACTGGCTCCTGAGGCGCGCCTGGGAGCAGGAGCCGGACCGACCCTGATCCGCCCCTTCCGCAATCGCGGTTTTTTTGCCACAGCCCTTTATTTCATGCGCAACTCGACCGATGCACACACCGGACATGTGCATTCGAAAACGGGCAATCCTCGCGCTGACGATCCTGGGCTTCTGGCTCTGCGGCGCGATTGCGTCATCGGCCGAGCCCCTCGAAGACTGGGTGCCCGACATCACCCCCCGCGGCGAGATCACGGCGATCGAAAAGCCCGTCCTCGACGCCTATCAACGACTCCTCGAACGATCCCCCACGGCTCGACGCTTCCATCGCTTCGCGTCGACGCGAAATGGCCGACGGACCCTGGCCGCCCTCGCCCTCGCCCTCGTCGCCCTCGGCTTCGCAGCCCGCCGACTGCGTGCCACGGGCCGACTCACGCTCCACCTCCGTTTTCCGAACGAGATCGAAGGCGACTTCGAGGTCCAGCTCCATACCCGCAGCCAACGCCGCAGCCGCGCCAACAATCAGCGCAGCACCCCCCGTCACACGCGCGTGGCCGTCTGCCGGGAAACCCAGTTCGATCGCGTGGCCCCGGGCCGCTGGTTCCTGACGATCGAAGGCAATTTCCACGCGCCCGAATCCCGTGCGGTCCTCGCGGCGGTCAACGAGGAGATCGAACTCACGATCACCGCCAGGCAGTGCACTTCCATCGACCACGCCCTGCCCGCCGTGGAAACACCCGTCGAGTTCCGGGTCCAATGGGACCGCCAACCGGCCCGGGACATCGGACTCAGCGTGCGCGGCCAACCCGATACGCTGCGCTTTGCCGCCCACGGAAAGAGCCGGACGACGCTGCCCCTCGGCGAGCATGTCATGCTGATCGGCGCCGGGGATCGCGTCGTCGAGGAGACCGTCCGCATCACGAGCTACGAGCCGACGGTGATCCAGATCGACCTGGCCGCGCCCGAGAACCTCGTCTTCAAGGGCTGCCCTCCCGCGGTGACACCTTTCCTGCAAGGCGATTTCGGCGACGCCGCCCGCGCCCTCGAACGCGACGGACAGGCCGAGGCCGCCTCGCTGCTGCGTGCCCGGATCCATCAGGAACAGGGCCAGACCGAGCGGGCGGCGGAACAGCTCGAAAGCGCCGGACGCGTGAAGGAGGCGGCGGAACTGCGCCGCTCGATCTCCGATTTCGACCGTGCCGCCCTGCTCTACGAGAACGCGGGGGACCTGCGACACGCGGCCGAGATGTACGATGCCGCGGAATCCTGGGACGAGGCGGCGCGGGCCTGGGCGGCGCTCGAGGAATGGGATCACGCGGTGCGATGCTACGAGAAGGCCGGCGACCACGACGCGCTGATCGGCGCCCTCGAGGCCCAGGGAGAACTCTTCAGGGCGGCCGCCCTCGCCTCGGAGCGCGACGATCGCGCCCGGGCGATCCGGCTGCTCCAGCAGGTCGGCCCCAAGGATCCCGAATACGGTCGGGCCGTGGAACTTCTCGCCCTCGCCTTCGAGCAGGAGGGCCATCTCGATCTCGCGGCCAACCAGATCGAACGCCGCCTCGAGCTGCTCGAAGCCGGGGACAATCCGAGCCCCCTCGAACTCCATCTGGCCGAACTGCTCGACGAATCCGGGGACCACGCCCGGGCGCTGACGGTGCTCGAACGTCTGCGCGACCGGGAACCGACCTATCCGAACATCGCCTCGCGGATCGAGAGCGTCCGCAAGAAGCTCTCGAGCTCGGCCCAGAACCGCACGACCGCAGGCTTCACGCCGCCCGCCGGCGCAACCGCCTTCGTCGCCGAGGAGCGCTACGAGATCCTCGAGGAGATCGGACGCGGCGGGATGGGGCTCGTCTACAAGGCCCGTGACCGTCGTCTCGGGCGGATCGTCGCCCTGAAGCGCATGCCCGAGAATCTTCGCGACCATCCCGGTGCCGTGCAGCTCTTTCTCGGCGAAGCCCAGGCCGCGGCGCGCATGAATCATCCCAACATCGTGACCCTCTACGATGCCGACCAGGAAAACGGCCATTTCTTCATCACGATGGAACTGCTCGAGGGGCTTCCGCTCAATACGATCCTGAAGCAGCGCGGCCGCTTCGGCCCCCGCGATACCGCCCGCCTGGGCGTCCAGATCTGTGCGGGACTCCAATTCGCCCATGGCCAGGGCATCGTCCATCGCGACATCAAGACCGCGAACCTCTTCATCACGAAGGAGCGCGTGCTCAAGATCATGGACTTCGGTCTCGCGAAGATCCTCGAAGCCGTGCGGGACAAGGGCGCGACGCTGATCGCGGGCACCCCCTACTACATGGCGCCCGAGCAGGCCGCCGGCAAGGTCGCCGACGGACGGACCGATCTCTACGCCCTGGGCGTGACGCTCTTCGAACTCTCGACGGGTCGCCTCCCCTTCTCCGAAGGGGACATCGCCGACCAGCACAAACACGCACCCGCCCCGGATCCCCGCACGATCGTCGAGGGCTATCCCGCGCCGCTCGCCGAGTTGATCCTCCACCTGATGGCCAAATCGCCGGAGGAGCGCCCCGAAAGCGCCGCGATCGTCGGACAACGCCTCGCGCGCATGACCGGCAGCTGACCGGCAGCGCCTGGATCCCCCTCGCCGACGAGCCGATCCGTCAGAGCGTCGTTCGGATCGGCTCGGCGGTTTCGGGCGAGGCCGAAGCCGAGATCTCGGCCTGGAGTTCCGAGAGTTCGCGCGCGGCGCTCCGATGGCCCTGCTCCGCCGCGCGCCCGAGCCAGTCGAGCGCTTCCTCGCGCGTGAGCGTCGCCGAAAGCTGCCGCGAGAACATCCCGCCGAGATTGTATTCCGCGGGCGCATAACCCTGCTCGGCCGCCATCCGCCACCAGTGTTCGGCTTCCCGGGGATCGACATCGACGCCCTGGCCGGTCAGATAGATCGTGCCGAGCATGTTCTGGGCGCCGGGATGCTGCCGCTGGGCCGCCATCCGATACCAGCGAAGCGCCTCTTCGAAGCTCTGTTCGACCCCGAGCCCCTTCAGGTAGAGCACCGCGAGATTGTTGCAGCCATCCGCATCGCCCTGTTCCGCGGCCATCCGACTCCAGCGGAGCGCTTCGTCGTAACGCTGGATGACGCCGTCCCCCCGCGCGTAGAAATAGCCGAGTTGCGCCTGGGCCGGCGCATAACCCTGCTCGGCGGCCATCTGATAGAACTTCGCCGCCTCGGTCGCATCCCGCGGAACGAGCTTGCCCTCGTCGAAGAGGACCGCCAACCGGTATTGCGACGCCAGGTAGCCGCGGCCCGCCGCCTCCCGGTAGTAGCCGATCGCGGTTTCGGGATCCGGATCGACCCCGAGTCCCTCCTCGTAGGCCTCACCGAGACGATGCAGCGCGCCCACATGGCCGAGATCCGCAGCCGAACGCCAGTACTGGACGGCCACGACGGGATTGGGCGGTGTGCCGTCGCCCCGCTTCGAGAGATCGCCCAACATGAAGAGGGCCGCGGCCTGTCCCGCCTCGCCCGCCCGCATGAGCCAGCGGCGCCCCTCGGCGGGATTGCGCAGATTGTCGTCGGCATTGACGAGCATCAGGCCGAGCTCGGTCTGGGCCGACGGATCCCCGGCTTCGGCGGCCAGGGTCAACCAGCGAAGCGCTTCCGATCGCGCCCGGGCGCGGTCGCCCCCCTCCGATCGGTCCGCTGCGTTGCGGTAGAAGACGCCCACCGCGAGCTGGGCCGCCTCTTCGCCGGCTTCGGCCCGGGCGAGCAGCGCCGGAGCGGGCCGGGTCGCCCCGGCATCCTCGCCGATCGCCAGGACGTCGATCTCGTTGCACCCCCCGAGCCCGATCGTCAGCAGAAGCATCGCCACGAGACGCAGGCTCGGACTCGCGCTCCATCGCGCGCCCCGCGTCCCCCTTCGCTCCGCCCCTTCTCCGTCCCGAATCCCCATGCCTGGACCTCCACAAGGCCGATCGCGGCCGTGTCCTGGATGGCTCATCGGCCCATCGGGCCCTTTGATTGACCGGGGCCTGGGCGACCGGGGGGATCGCGCCGGCGCCTCAGCGCCGCGGCACCCCGAGCCCCGCCGCCTCGCGACAGGCTTCGAGGACGGGCGTCGCCAGCGCCCGGGCACGCTCGGCACCCCGGCGAAGGATGGCCTCGATCTCCTCGGGCTTTTCTTCGAGCTCCGCCCGGCGCGCGCGCATCGGCTCGAAATGGTCCATCAGCCGGGCGAGCAGGTCCTTCTTGACCTCGCCATAGCCGAGCCCCCCCGCCTCCGCGCGCGCGAACATCTCGGCCCGCTCTGCTTCCGTCGCGAAGAGGCTCCAGAGTTCGAAGACCGCCTGGCTCGTATCCTTCGGATCCTCCACGGGCGTCGAATCCGTCACGATCCCCATGACGGCCTTCTTGATCCGCCCCTTCGGCGCGAACATCGAGATCGTGTTCCCGTACGATTTCGACATCTTCCGCCCGTCGGTGCCCACGACCGTGGCCGACGCCTCGAGGATGTAGGGCTCGGGCAGGACGAGCGCGTCGGTCTCATAGATCCGGTTGAAGCGCTGGGCCATGTCCCGCGCCATCTCGATGTGTTGTTTCTGATCGCGCCCGACGGGCACGAGATGGGATCCGTAGAGCAGGATGTCCGCCGCCATCAGGACGGGATAGGTGAAGAGCCCGTGGTCGACGTCTTCGCCCTTGTCCATCGCGGCCTTGTAGGCATGGGCGCGCTCGAGCATGCCCATGGGCGTCACCGTCGTGAGGATCCAGGTCAGCTCCGTCACTTCGGGCAGGTCGCTCTGGCGGAAGAGGATGGCTCGCTCGGGATCGAGGCCCGCCGCGAGATAGTCGAGGGCGACCGCGAGCGTGTTGCGCCGGCGTTCCTCGGCGTTGCGGACCGTCGTCATCGAGTGGTAGTCGGCGATGAAATAGAGCGCCGTATCGTGTTCGTCCTGGAGCTGGACGAATTGGCGGAGGGCACCGAAATAGTTGCCCAGATGGAGGTTCTCGCCCGTCGGCTTCGTACCCGAGAGAACGCGAAGCGCCCGTTTCGGGGGTTTCGCCGATTCTCCGGGTCTGGAATCGGATGGCTTCGGCATCGAGCGGCTTCAATCCTCGACGGGCGTCAGCCAATGCGCGAATTCCGGATCCTCGCCCTTCGTCACGCGGCGGAAACGATCGTTCAGCGTCGTCGAGATCGGGCCCGGACAGACGCGGCTGAGTTCCTTCCCGTCGACGGATTCGATCGGCCAGACGCCCGCGGTCGTGCCCGTCAGGAACGCCTCCGAAGCGTTCAACAGCGCCTCGGGTGCGAGTTTCGCCTCGCGAACGGGAATGCCTTCCGCCTTGGCGAGTTCCATGATCGCGCTTCGCGTGACGCCGTGGAGCACCTTCTCGGAGGGGGGGGTCAGGAGTCCACCCTCGGCGTCCACGATGAAGAGATTCGCG
>DRKE01000041.1 GCA_011051925.1 Deltaproteobacteria bacterium | reverse complement strand
CTGGAGCATGCCCGCCAGCAGGAACGACACGAAGATCACGACGGCGTAGCGAACGAAAAGCCTCGCCCCGCTACCGAGACCCTCGCCGAGAAGCGGGGTCCCGCCCCGCGCCAGCGCCACGGCGATCAGCACGAGCAGCACGGCGAACACGATCCAGAAACTGCTGTCGAAGATCTTCATCGGCGAAACCCGGATATCCCCTTCCGAGAACCCGCTCCCGGACCGCAGCCCTGCCCGGGGCGAAGCGCCGGGAACGAGGCAGGCATCCCGAATGACCATGATCGAAGCGGCACGCTCAATAATACGGACTGCGAGCGCGATGTCGTGGAATCGCCTTGATCCGGGGGGCCTGGCCTGCATTCCAGAGCCACCCATCGAGCTCATGGGCGGTGATCGGCACTCCTCGCCCTTCGAGTTCCGCCACGATCCGCTCGACCGCCTCGAGGGCGACCGCGCGGATCTCGACCTCTTCCTCGGAACCGGTCTCGAGCCTCTCCCCGGCGTCGATCCGGGCCACCAGGGCGGGGTCGTAGCGCAAGACGCCCTCGCATCGCAGGACATGGGGGACGAGGTTGTCGGCGAAGAGGGTCAGCCGGTCGAGATCATCGAAGCGTCCGAGCCCCTTTCCCGACAGGTTCCGGGCGAGATCCGCCGCCGTGATCTGCGCGCGCTTGTAGAAGGGAACGTCGATTTCCGCATAACGCGAGACGTCCCGATAGAGGGGCATTCGCGTCAGCCATCGAACCAGACGTTCGGCGGAATGGTCGGCCGCTTCGACGATGCCTTCGAAGCGGTCATCGAATTCCGCCGCCAGGAGGTCGCCCAGATCGCGCCAGGCGCGGGCATAGAGATCCATCAGCTCGATCACGGCGGGGTCCCCCGCATCCTGCTCGAGCAGCTCGGCCATGGCCCTCCCCGTCATCGACCGCAGCCGCTCGCCCCGTGGACAGCCCTCGCGTTCGAAACGCTCCCGACAGATCGTCGCGATCGTGCGGTACCCCGAGAGGCCCGTCCGTTTGCGCAGGAGCGGGAACCAGCCCGATCCGAAATTGATGGCGTCGAGCAGGATCGTGAAGGCGAGGGTCTCGCTCTCGTCACCCCGGAAATCGTGGGCGGGGTCGAGGTCGATCGGGATCCGGGACGCCGTGGCGAAACGCCGGGCCAGACGTTCGACGCCTCCGGCTTCGATCCGGACGAAGCGGGCACGCGACGTCACCTCGGCACAGGCCGACCGGATCCGATCGAAAAGGCCCTCTTCATCTCGCGCCATTCGCGATCGCCTCCCCCGGGTCGCTGCCCCCGGCCTTCACACGATCTGCCCATGGCCGGATCCCGCGCGACCTCGGACTCGGGAGCGGTCGCCGCGGCCGGAAGCCGATATGCTCTCGACGATGTCCCCGACGCTTCGCCGCTTTCTCGTCGCCGCCCTGGCGGGCTCCATTCTGGTCGCGCTCGTCTTCGGATTCGGGGGCTGGGTGCGGGCGCAGCTCGGGATCGAACTCGATATCGAGTCGGTCCGGACCTTCGCCGCGGGCCTCGGCGTCGCAGGCCCGCTCCTCTTCGTCCTGCTCGTGGCGGGGCGCTCCTTCCTGGCGCTGCCCTCGCAGGTCGTGTTGATCGCCGCGGGCCTCTGTTTCGGAACCTTCGTCGGTGCGATCGTGGGCGGGACGGGGCTGATGCTTTCGGGACTCGCGCTCTTCCTTTTCGCCCGCCATGCGGGACGCGAAGCGGTCGAGCGTCGCCTGGGCGCTCGGGGTCGACATCTGCTCGGCTTCGCCTCCCGGCGGTCGGGCGCCATCACGCTGGCCATCGCCTCCGGCCATCCGATCACGCCCCTCTCTCCGATCCAGGCGGCGGCCGGCCTGACCCCGATGCAGCTCGCTTCCTTCGTCCCCGCGGCGCTGATCGGCGGCGTCGTACGGGCGGCGATCTTCGCGAGCTTCGGCGATGCCCTGCTCCACGCGGGCTGGTCGGTCTCGCTCTACGCGGCGGTCCTCTTCCTGCTCGTCGCCGCGATCCCCCTGGCCTTTCCCGCCGGCCGGACCTGGCTGCGCGAAATCGTCACGCCGCGGCCTGGGCACGCAACAGATTCAACGCCGAACCGGCCTTGAACCATTCGATCTGCTCCTCGTTCATCGTGTGCGCGACCTCGATCGGTTCTTCGCGGCCATCCTCGTGGTGGATGATCACCCGGACGTTCCGATCCGGGACGAGTCCGGCCAATCCGACGATGCTGATCCGATCCATCTCCTGGATCTTGTCGTAGTCGGCGGGATCGACGAACGTGAGAGGCAGGATGCCCTGCTTCTTCAGGTTCGCTTCGTGGATGCGCGCGAAGCTCCGGACGATGACCGCGGCGCAACCGAGATGTCGGGGTTCCATCGCGGCGTGCTCACGACTCGATCCCTCGCCGTAGTTCTCGTCGCCGATGACGACCCAACGAAGCCCTCGCGCCTTGTAGTCCCGGGCGATCGCGGGAAAGGGTTGTCCTTCTTCCCCCGTGATCACGTTCCTGCCCGTTCCGGCTTCCCCCGTGAAGGCGTTCACCGCGCCGAGGAAGAGGTTGTTGCTGATGTTGTCGAGATGGCCCCGGAATCTCAGCCAGGGGCCCGCCATGGAGATATGGTCCGTCGTGCATTTTCCCTTCGCCTTCAGCAGGATCGGCAGCTTCTCGAAATCCCGGCCGTCCCAGGCGGGAAAGGGCTCGAGCAGCTGCAATCGTTCGCTGTCCGGCCGGACGACGACTTCGACGTTCGTTCGTTCGTCGGGTGGTGGCGGCGGTTCGTAACCGCCATAGCTGATCTCGAATCCCTTCGGCGGAATCTCCGGTGCCGGCCCCGGCGGATCGAGCTTGATGCGGGTCCCGTCGGGTGCTTCGATCTCGTCCCGGAGCGGATCGAAATCGAGGGTCCCCGCCAGCGCATAGGCCACGCAGATCTCCGGACTGCCGATGAAGGAAAGCGTCTCGGGATTGCCGTCGTTGCGCTTCGGGAAATTCCGATTGAAGGAACTCATGATCGAGTTGGGTTGCCCGGGCTCGATGTCGTCGCGCTTCCACTGGCCGATGCAGGGACCACACGCATTCGCCAACACGATCGCGCCGATCGCTTCGAGCGCCTCCTTCTGGCCGTCCCGCGTGACCGTCTCGTCGACCTGCTCCGATCCCGGCGTGCACCAGAGTCGCGTCTTGACCTTGAGGCTCGCCTTCGAGGCCTGGCGCGCGACATCGGCGGCTCGCGAGAAATCCTCGTACGACGAGTTCGTACAACTGCCGATCAGGCAGGACGACAATTCGAGCGGATAGCCGTTCTCCTTCGCATCCGAAGCGAGCCTCGACACGGGCCGACCCAGATCCGGCGTATGGGGCCCCACGACATGCGGTTCGAGACTCGAGAGATCGATCTCGACGATCTCGTCGAAGTACCCGTCGGGATTCGCGAGAACGTCCGGATCCGGCGTGAGCATTTCCCGATGGGCCGTGGCGAGATCGGCGAGCTCGCCACGCTCGGTCGCCTTCAAGTAGATCGCCATCCGCTCGTCGAAGGGAAAGATCGAAGTCGTCGCACCGAGCTCGGCACCCATGTTCGTGATCGTGGCCTTTCCCGTGCAGGAGAGCGTCTCGACGCCCTCTCCGAAATACTCGACCACGCGGTTCGTACCGCCCTTCACGGTCAACAGCTCGCAGACCCGCAGGATCACGTCCTTGGGCGACGCCCAGCCGGACAGACGGCCGGTGAGATGGACGCCGACGATCTTCGGGTAGAGCACCTCCCAGGGAAATCCCGCCATCACGTCGACGGCATCCGCCCCGCCGACACCGCAGGCGAACATTCCGAGCCCACCGGCGTTGGGCGTATGCGAATCGGTGCCGATCATCATGCCGCCCGGGAAGGCGTATTTCTCGAGCACGACCTGATGGATGATGCCCGCGCCGGGCCCCCAGAATCCGATCCCGTAGCGGGCGGAACACGTACGCAGGAAGTCGTAGACCTCGGCATTGGTCTTCCGGGCGGTCTCGATGTCGGCGTTGGCACCCCGCCAGGCCTGGATCAGGTGGTCACAATGGACGGTCGTCGGCACGGCCGTTTCGTCCCGCCCCGCCTGCATGAACTGGAGCAGGGCCATCTGCGCTGTCGCGTCCTGCATCGCGATCCGGTCGGGTCGAAGCAGCAGATAGGAATCGCCGGGTACCAGTTCCTGGTTCCGGGGGTCGTCGAGATGACCGAGCAGGATCTTCTCGGCATGGGTCATCGGACGACCGAGTCGCTCTCGGACGATCTCGAGGTTCTCACCGACCTTCGCGTAGACGTTGCGGACGAATTCGGGGGTCGTCTCGATCGTGGCCATGATGCTCTCCCAACTCGATTTCAAGTCGATTCAAGGGGCCGGATCCCTCGTGGGCCCGGTATCGGACTCTGGAACCCGCACCTTAGCGCAGCCCTGGAACACGGGAGCGGGCCGGGGGAACTGCAATCTTGATTCAACGATGCAGTCCCCGAAAAGGGAAAGCGCCTTTCAGGACCAGCGGATCTGGATCAGCACGAGCCCGACGACCAGGAAGAAAGCCGAGAGAACCCGTTGTCGGCCGAGCGGCTCGCCCAGCAGTCGGGTGCCGAAAAAGGCGGCGAAGAGCACGCTCGACTCGCGCAGCGAAGCGACGGAGGCCATCGGCGCGCGAGCGAGCGCCCACATCGCGATCGCATAACCGATCGTGGCCATCAACCCGCCGACCACCGCCTGCAGTCCCACCGGACGCAGGGCGGTCCAGCCCTCGGAGCGACGAAGGACGAGTGTCGTGACGGCCAGGGGCACGCACGCCAGGAAGAAGGTCCAGCCGATGATCTGTTCCGGACGCTCGACCGAGCGGACGACGACCCCGTCCGTGAACGTGTAGGCACCGATCAACACCGCCGTCAACACCGCCATCGCGACGGCAGGTCCGGCCGATCGACTCCGCGACCGCGCATGACCCAGCGAGATGATCGCCGCCGAGGCCAACGCCAGCCCGAGCCACTGGACGGGGGCCAACGACTCACCGACGCCGACTACGGCCAGGCAGGCGACGCCCAGGGGCGCCAGGCCACGGGCGATCGGGTAGACCTGGCTGAGGTCGCCGAGCTGATAGGTCCGGACGAGTGCCAACTGGTAGACGTAGTGGAGCACGGCCGATGCGACCAGCCAGGGCCAGGAATCCGGCCCGGGCAGCGGAAACCAGATCATGAGGGGCAATCCGATCAGGGCCCCCACGACCGAGATGACCGTCACGCTGATCAGCGGATCGCCCCCCGCCTTCGTGAGCGCGTTCCAGCTCGCGTGCAGGAAGGCGGAAAGGAGAACGAGGGCGATCGTGAAACCATCGGCAGAGAGTTCGAGCAAGGTGTGCCTCTTCCTGCCCCCATCCCCCCGAGAAAACCGGAACCCTCGCAGACGAATCGGGTACTGACAGATCAAGCCACCCCGCAGCTCCACGAGACTCGCGGGGAGACCGAGGGGGAATCGGCCGGAATCGACTGTGGCACAGATCGACGTGGCGAGAGAAATCCGGGCACGCCCTGCGGCTCATGGATGACGGCGGCTCCGCTAGCCCGCAGGTAGGGTGAGGGCTAGACTCGCCCGCGAAACGCACCGAGACGCTTCCTTCATCCCCTCCGCCCCCGCCGATGACGATTCTTCTCCGGCTCGCATTGACCGGAATGGACCAGCAACCGCGGAACCGACTCCGCCAAGGACTGAACGGATGATGCCAACCATGCTGAGGCCCCGTCTCGGAAACGCGCTGCCCATCGCACTCGCCGCGCTCCTCGTCCTCCAGGGCACGATCGCCCTGCGCTCGGCCGCGGCCGAACCCGCCGCCGACAGGGCCGCCGTCGCCAAGGGAAGCGGTGGAAGCCCCGCCGGAGCGGACCCGAGCGACGCCGGCGAGGCGACTCGGACGGATTCTCCCGCGAACACGATCGAGACCTTCCACGCAGGCCTGATCGACATCATGAAGCATGCGAAGGAACTCGGAATCCAGGGGCGGATCGACAAGCTGACGCCACTCATGAAGGAGACCTTCGATCTCGATTTCATGGCGAGCAAGGCCGTCGGGCGACATTGGCGAAAGCTGTCGGACGAGGACAAGAAACGCTGGATCGAGGCCTTCACCCGTTTTACGACGGCGAACTACGCGGGCCGATTCACGGGCTATACGGGCGAGAAATTCGTGACGAAGAGCATCGAAGAGGCGCCCCGCAACACGCGCATGGTCATGACGGAGATCCTCGTGCCCAACGACAAGAACGTCCAACTCAACTACCGCCTGATCGACCGGGACGGAAAGTGGAAGGTGATCGACGTCTTCCTCGACGGAACGGTCAGCGAGCTCGCCCTGCGACGTTCCGAATATTCCTCGGCGCTCAAACGCGACGGCTTCGAGCATCTGCTGGCCTCGGTCGAGACGAAGATCAAGGACCTGAAGCGCAAGGGAGAGGCGGACGGATAGTCCCGCTCCCGATCCCTCGTCGGCATCTCGTGCTCGCCGACGGCTTCCGGGGATCCGGAGTCGTCCCTGAGGAAGGATCAGGATCGGTTGTCGTCGGGGGGGACGGACGCATCGGGCCCGGAGTCTTCCGCCGCGGCGGATGGTTCCGGGAGGAGACCAGCATCGCCCCCTTCCGCACGGGCGTCGTTCGCCTCTCCGGTCGCGCTCCCGCCATCGTCGCATCGGGGTTCGCTGTCGGTCCGATGGCCGTGGCGGCGGCCCCAGATCGCGCCGATCCGCTGCTGGTAGTAGCCACTTCGAAGGGCGGCATAGAAGTCGACGCTGCTGTCTTCGAGCGCCTTCAGCTCGAGATAGTGTCGGTCGCGGGTGCTGAGCCCGGAACTCCCGCTATAGAGGAGGATCTCGGTGGGACCGACCAGTAGATCCGCCGGGCCGATGATGTAGTAGGTCGGCTGGAAGAAGCCGTCGACGATCGTGCCCGTCCCGTCCCGCACGTTTGCCGGCCCGAGAACGGGAATCACGAGATAGGGGCCGGAGGGGACCCCCGCCAGCGCCAGGGTCTGACCGAAATCGGATTCGTGGGGCGCCAGGCCGATCTTGGCAGCGACGTCGAAGAGACCGGCGACACCGACGGTCGAGTTCACCAGGAAACGACCGGTCGTGACCGAAGCATCCTTCCACTCGAGCTGCAGGACGTCGTTCACGAGGGTCTTGGTCGAGCCCAGGTTGAGAAAGAAGCGCGAGAACGCGTGGCGGACCGGTTTCGGAACGACATAGCGATAGGCCCTGGTGATCGGATCGAGGATCCACTTGTCGATCTGTCGATTGAAGGCGAAGACGCCGCGGTTGGTCGACTCGAGGGGATCGGGATACCCCGTCGGCCCGGCATCGTATTCTTCGTCCCAGATGTCGTCGAAGAGCGGATCGGGCTCTTCGGTCGCTCCTTCCTGCGCCATCGCAACCGAGGCGAGAACGAGAAACAGGACGACCCACGCAACGATCCGTCGATCCCGGCTCCCGACTGCCCGGGAGAGGCACGGACGTCGGGGGATGCGGAATCCCGCCTTCTTCGGTCCCGTTCCGTTCTCCTCGCTGGCCCTCGCCCTCATCCCGGCCCTGCTCATCCCGGCCCTACCCCCCGCAACCGGTTCATCCGGTCCTCTTCGGGTCCTTTCGCGCTTCCCCGCAGGAATCGAAACCGGTTCCGGAACTCGGTCGGGCAGCCGGATTCGTCCGCTCATCGAGCATCTTCCGGCAGACACTCTACCGGACCCGGAGAGCGACCGGGGAGATGGGCTGCCGGAGCGGATCAGGCCCCGCCTCGGCATCCCGAAAGAAGAGGGGCCATTTCCCCTCGCCCCTGACCGGCAGGCTCATGACAGTCCAACTGTCGGTGGGGTAGTCTTGCGCTCCCTTCATCGAGCGCGATGACCCCACCCCCCTCCAGTTCCAGCGAATGAGCCAACTCTGGTCGAAGAGGATGGGTCGAAGAGGATCGATTGTGGACGTCTTCCAGAAATGTCGAGATTTCACCCGGGTGCGTGATGCGCGCGAAGCCGGCCACTACCTGATGTACCGCGAGATCGGATCGCCCCAGGATCCGGTCGTCACCATGAACGGCCAGAAGGTCGTGATGCTGGGCTCGAACAACTATCTCGGGCTGACCAGCCATCCGAAGGTCAAGGAAGCCGCGATCCGCGCAACGGAGAAATACGGCACGGGATGCGCCGGTTCCCGGCTCCTGAACGGCACCCTCGACATCCATGTCCATCTCGAGGATCGCCTCGCCGAGTTCATGGATCGGCCCGCAGCCCTCGTCTTCTCGACGGGCTACGGAGTGAACGTCGGCGTCCTGTCGTGTCTCCTGGGCCGACATGACATCGCCCTCCTCGACGCGATGGACCACGCTTCGATCCTCGACGGCGTCCGTCTCAGCTTCGCGAAGCAACTGAAATTCCGACACAACGACGCCAGCGATCTCGAGAGGAAACTCGGCCGGATCGGCCCGGACAAGGGCAAGCTCATCGTCGTGGATGGTGTCTTCTCGATGGAGGGGGACGTCGCGCCGCTCCCCGAGATCGTCGCACACAAGAAGAAATACGGGGCGCGTCTCTTCGTCGACGAGGCCCATGGCCTGGGTGTCTTCGGCGAACACGGCCGGGGCGTCACCGAGCATTTCGGGGTCGAGGCCGATGTCGATCTCGTGATGGGAACCTTCTCGAAATCCCTGGCGACCGTCGGCGGATTCATCGCCGGCTCCGCCGAAGTCGTCGACTACATCAAGCACAACGCCCGCGCGCAGGTCTTTACCGCAGCCATTCCGCCGAGCGCGGTCGCCGCGGTCGAAGCCGCTCTCGACATCCTCGAGGCCGAACCCGAGCGCCGCAAGCGGCTCTGGGAGAACACGGAATACGTACGCCAGGAGCTCACCCGCCTCGGCTTCGAGACCTGCGGCTCGTCCTCCCCCGTCATCTCCCTGCTCGTGGGCGAGGACGATGCGACCTTCCGGATGGCCATGCGGCTGCAGGAAGAGGGGGTCTTCGTGAATCCCGTGATGACGCCCGCCGTGCCCGCCGGTCACTCGATGATCCGAACGTCCTACATGGCGACCCACAAGCGGGAACATCTGGACCAGGCCCTGGGCGCGCTGGCCAAGGTCGGCCGCGAACTCTCGATCATCTGATCCGCTTCGATCCCCGATCGGGCCCCGCCGCGCCGAGCCGTGTGCGGCCGATCCATTCGTTCGCGAATTGCCGGGCGATCCGGCCCGAACGCCCGCCGCGCTCGAGCGCGAAGCGGAGCGCGGCTTCTCGCGCGAGTTCGTCGAGTTCGTCGAGTCCGGCTTCCCCGAGCCAATGGGACACGATCTCGAGATAGACCGGCTGGCTACAGGCGTAGAAGCCGAGGACCAGTCCGAAGCGATCGGAGAGCGCGAGCTTCTCCTCGAGGACTTCGCCGAGATGGAGCTGCCCTTCCTCGTCGACCCGCGCCTGGCGATTCTCCTCCATCGTCTCCGGCAGGAGATGGCGCCGATTGCTCGTGGCAACGACGCAGACGCGGGGTGGCCGGGCTTCGATTCCGCCTTCGAGGGCCGCCTTGAGTTCCCGGAAGCCGAGCTCGGTCGAACCGAAGGAGAGATCGTCACAGAAGACGAGGAACGAATAGCGATCGGGAACCCGAGAGGTCCCCTCGCGAAGACTTCCCAGGAGCTGTGGCAACTCGGCCAGATCGTTGCGGTCGACCTCGACCACGCGGAGTCCCCGATCCGCATAGCGCGACAGGAGTCCGCGGACCGCCGAGGATTTTCCCGTCCCCCGTTCCCCATGCAGGAGAACGTCGTTGAAAGGCAGGCCGGCGAGGAGTTGTCGCGTGTTGCGATCGAGCGCCTCGATCGATCGGTCTACACCGATCAGATCGTCCAGATCGAATTCCGCGACGGCCTCGATCGGCTCGAGGCGACCGACCCCACGCCCCGTCCGCCAACGAAACGCGTGGGCCGCCTCGAAGGTTTCCGCATCCGGCGCGCTGCCCACCCATTGACGCAGAAGACGGTCCACCCGGTCGAAGATCGGGTCGAGGCGGAGGAGGAGTCGATCGAGGGCGTCGGACATGTCGGCGGATTGTAGACTGTCGGGATGGATCGCGACGGCAATGGATCCGATCTTCCGACGCGAGGGCTCGGCCTCTGCATGGGGTGCCGATTCCTTCGAGAACAGACGACCCGACGCGGCGCCGTCTTCTTCCGATGTGCCCGAGCGGACGAAGACGACGCCTTCGTCCGCTATCCACCCCTGCCGGTCCTGGCGTGCCGGGGGCGGGAACCCGATTCCGAGGATGGACCTCGCGGAATCCGATGACCCAGGACCTCGAGCAGATCGCCGAGGAAGCGATAGGTCAGGCCCCAGACGACGTGTCGCCCCGGAATGCCGACGAGGATTCCGGGATAGTGGATCCCGGGACGCTCGGGCGTCGAATAGTCGACCCGGCGCGTCTCGTCGAGCATCGCCTTCAGGGGAAACCAGAACGCCGAGCGGACCTCGGCCGGATCGAGGCGGAG
>DRKE01000040.1 GCA_011051925.1 Deltaproteobacteria bacterium | reverse complement strand
CTCTATCCAACTGAGCTACGGGCGCGCAGGATTCCTGCGCATCGGGCTCGAACCGGAATCCGAACCCTCGCGTCGGCATGGACTCGCGGAAACCGGCGGTCGATCTCCGTCTTCCCCCGCGAAGCCACTCGCGTGAAGCCATCCGACGCATGAACCTGGCGGAGAGAGTGGGATTCGAACCCACGGTAGGTTGCCCTACACACGCTTTCCAAGCGTGCGCCTTCGACCGCTCGGCCATCTCTCCGGTATCCGGACGACCGTCCTACCCGCCGCGGATCGCGCTCGGTAGGGGGTCGAACCGCCGGTAGGCTACCGCGACTCTCCCGCGGGCGATACCTCCGCGGGCGATCCCCTCATCGGGTGCCCGGGACCGATCTCCCTGCTTCCCGGCTGCTTCTCTTCTGCCTCGACTCTTGAGGTCGCCCACGCTAGCACAATCCTCCGGGGAGACGGGGCCGGCGCTCCGCCATCCAGGGCTGTTCTTCGCGCCCGGAGGCGGTTCGTGCAGGATACCCGGGCCCCGAGCGCCCGCCCGGGGCACCATCCGGGCGCAGGTCGGCGTCCAACCCCTCGTCCCGCCACGACGAAATCGGACCACCCGGCGATATTTTGGTCATTTTTTCCCATATGCTAGGCTCTCCCATCGTGACTGAATCCAGGGAAACCGTTCTCGAGCGCGCGATCCTCACGCTGCTGCGTCCCCTCGTGCGACTCGTGCTGAAACGCGGCATGGCCCACGGCCAGTTCGCTGAACTCGTGAAACGCGCCTACGTCGAGACGGCGCGGTCGGATTTCAGCGTGCCGGGACGCAAGCTCACGGTCTCGCGCGTTGCCGTCCTGACGGGGCTCACCCGCAAGGAGGCGAGCCGGCTGATGCAGCCGGACGACGGTTCCGAGTCGGAGGGCCGGATCCGTCGACGGGCGAATCGCGCGGCCCGGGTCGTGTCCGCCTGGGTCGAGGACGAGAACTACCATGACGGACGGGGCTCGCCGGCTTCGCTTCCCTTCGACTCCGAGGAAGGACCGAGCTTTTCCTCCCTCGTCGCCGAACACGGCGCGGACGTGACGCCACGGGCAGTCCTCGACGAACTCGTTCGCGTGGGTGCGGTCCGGGAATTGAAGGACGGACGCTATCGCCTCGTCGAGCGGGCCTATATCCCGCTCGCCGACGAAGCCGCGAAACTCGAGATCCTGGGAACGGACGTCTCCGATCTGATCGCTTCGATCGAGCACAATCTCGAACTCGAGGCCGAACGTCCCTTCTTCCAACGAAAGGTCGCCTACGACAATCTGCCCGCGAGCTACCTCCCGGAACTTCGTGCCTTGCTGGCCGACAAGGGCCAGAAACTGCTCGAAGAACTCAACAAGGAAATGGCCCGTCACGATCGCGACGTCAGAAAGAACCGAAAGCGAGGCGCGAACGAGGAAGCGGAAGACGAAACGGACGAACAGGACCGGCATCGGGCGATGATCGGCATCTACTACTTCGAGGACAGCGACGATGAAAGCGAATGACACCCACGCCGGAATCGGGCAGACGGATTCGAAGGGAGGCCGACGACTCGAACGACGAGGAGCCCGGATCCGGTCCTTCCGGACACTGGGATGGCTCTCCATCCTCTCCCTCCTTCCCGTCATACTCTCCTGTACCGGAGGAGACGGCAGCGTCGCTGACAACGGCGGCATGAGCGGGACGGGAATCAGTCAGGGATCGATCAGTTCCTTCGGCAGCATCTTCGTGAACGGAGTCGAATGGGAAGTCGGGAGCGCCACCGTCGAACTCGATGGAACGAGCGCCAGCGCAGCGGACCTGCGACTCGGCATGGTCGTGCGGATCCAGGGCGACTTCGGCCCGAACGGAACGACCGGTTCCGCGCTTTCGGTCGTCTTCGACGACTCGCTCGAAGGGCCGATCGAGCGCGATCCTGTCGACGTGGTTCCGGGCGGTCTCGAAAAAAGCTTCAGCGTCCTCGGAACGACCGTCGTCATGCACCAATCGCATACGACCTTCGCCAATGGCGCCGGCTTCGCGAGTCTCGTCGCCGATGACGTCGTCGAAGTGAGCGGCTTCCTCGACGCGACCGGCTCGATCCAGGCGACCCGGATCGAGCTCAAGGGAAGCTTCCCGGCCATCGACGGCGTCGAACTCCACGGCACGGTGGCGAATCTCATGCAGGGGGCGAGCGACGACGGGGACTTCGAACTCGGCGGCATTCTCGTCCACTATGTGGCCGCTCCCGGAACGATCTTCTCGGACGGAACCCGGAATGGGCTCACGGACGGGAATCTCGTCGAGGTCAAGGGAACGCTGCGGATCAATGGCGTCGAGATCGACGCGTCGGAAATCGAGTTCGAGTCGCGAGGCTTGAGTGGTGACGCGGACGAGGTCGAGATCGAGGGCTTCGTGACGAATCGGGTCTCCAACACGAGCTTCCGCGTCGACGGGACCCTCGTCGATGCGTCGATGGCGACCTTCGAGCCCGGCGGACTGATGGTGGCGGACGGGGCCGAACTCGAGGTCGAGGGCCGCCTCGAGAACGGCGTCCTGCTGGCCGACCGTGTGAAGTCGGAGGACGAGGAAGAGGCCAGGAAGAACGTCGAGATCAAGGCGGCGGCTTCAGCCGTCGATGGGGCGGCGCGCCAACTCACGATCCTCGGCGTCACGATCGTGGCGGATGGCGAGACGAAGATCACGGACGAGCGGGACGGCGACGAGGACTTCATGTTCTCCGAGATCCAACCGGGCGATTTTCTCGACATCGAGGGGATCGAGACCGGCCCGTCGACGGTTCGGGCCCTCGACATCAAGCGCAAGGTCGACGGGAACGACGTCGAACTCGAAGGGCCGGTCAGCGCCCTCGACACGGTGATTCCGACTCTTTCGGTCCTCGGACAGTCGATTCCACTGAACCCCACGACCGCGTACTTCGACGATCTCGGCCAACCCCGTACGGAGGAGCAATTCTTCCGCAACCCCGGGGACGTGATGTCGGGCGACGTCGTTCGCGTCCGGGACATGGCGGCCGCCGACCTCGCGGTTCTCGCCGAAGCCGATCGGGTCGATCTCGAGGGCG
>DRKE01000039.1 GCA_011051925.1 Deltaproteobacteria bacterium | reverse complement strand
GGTCTCGAGCGGATCGCGATCCCTTCGCCGGCCGTTCCCCTCGGCCGTTATGCCACGAGCTGGTTGCGTTCCCGGGGATGGCTGACGGCCCTCGCCGGAAGGATCGTCCGGACGGAGAATGCCCGGGCCACCCTGGTGGCCGTCGACGCGGGCCATGTCGATCTCGCGATCCTCTACGAGAGTGATCTGCGATTCGCGAGAAACGTCCGCCTGCTCGGCCGGATCGATCCCGCCGAGCATCCTCCGATCCGCTACGTCGCCGCGCGAACCCGGACGGGCGCCGACTGCCCTGGGATCCGATCGGCATTGACGGCCTGGCGGCGTCCCGAAACGCAGCGACGACTCGAGATGGCGGGCTTCCGCGTCGCGAATCGCGATGGCCCCTCCCCGCCTGCCGGCATGGAAGACTGATGCGATGGAATCCGATATCGGCATCCTGTTGCTGAGCCTGGAAATCGGGATCGTCGCGACCCTTCTTTCCGCACCGCCCGCCATCCTGATCGCGTGGGGCCTGGCGCGGCGGAAGCTGCCCGTCCCGAGCTTCCTGAGGGCGGTCCTGTCGCTTCCGATGGTCATGCCCCCCGTCGCAGTCGGGCTCGGCCTGCTCTGGCTCTTCGGAGCGACGAGCCCCCTCGCCCCGCTTCTCGAAGGACTGGGCATCGAGCTCGTCTTCACGCCGGCCGCTGCGACGGTCGCGGCGGGCGTCGTCGGTTTCCCGCTCTTCGCCCGCAGCGCGGAGCAGGCCTTCGCCGAAGTCGATCCCACTTTCGAGGAAATCGCACGAACGCTGGGCGCCTCGCGGATCGCGACCTTCTTCCGCATCAGTCTTCCCCTCGCCCGTCGCGGCCTGCTCTACGGAGCCCTCCTCTGCTTCACACGCGCGCTCGGCGAGTTCGGCGCCACCGCCGTCGTGGCGGGCATCATTCCCGGTCGGACGGAAACCCTCTCGCTCGGAATCTGGTCGCGCATCCAGGAGGGCGACGACGCCGGCGCGGCCGCCCTGGTCGCCCTTTCCTTCGGCCTTGCCTTGACGAGCATGATCGTCGCCGAACGCTGGCTCGGACCGGACCGGCGATGAAGGGGATGAAGAACACCGAGCCGGACTCCCTGATCGAGGCCCGGCTCGATCGCCCGGCCTTCCGGCTGGAGATCGCCCTCGGCTGGGATGCCCGCGCGCTCGTTCTCTTCGGAGCGAGTGGAGCGGGCAAGACGACGCTTTTCCGGATCCTGCTCGGCCTCGAGCCCGACGCGACCGTGCGATTCCGACTCCGGGGCGAATGGTTGGAGGACCCGACGAAGGGGATCCGGACGCCCGTCCATCGCCGGCGCCTCGGTTGGTTGCCCCAGGATCCGCTCCTTTTTCCGGACCGCAACGTCGAAGAGAACATCCGTTTCGGCGTGGGGCGGGGATCGGAGTCGTCCTGGACGGAACGAGCGATCGACGTGCTGGAACTGGCCCCCCTGCTCGATCGCGACGTCCGCCATCTCTCGGGGGGCGAGCGCCAGCGGATCGCCCTCGCGCGGGCGATCGCGATCCGGCCACGCGCGCTCCTCCTCGATGAACCGATGGCTTCGCTCGACGTGGCTCTCCGGGCGCGGATCCTGCCCTATCTGTCGCGGATCCGGGACGAGCTGGATCTTCCCTTCATCTACATCACCCATGATCCCGACGAAGCGATCCTCTTCGGAGACGAGATCGCGGTTCTCGAGAAGGGCCGCGTCGTCGACCGTGGCAATCCCCGCGAAGTCCTGTGGAGTCGCGCCGCCCATGCGTTGCCCGATCAGCTCGGGGTCGAGAATCTGCTCGAGGTCTCGGTCTCACCCGGGAACGCGACCGGATTCCCCGCCTCCACCCGGGTTCGAACGAAGGGTGGCCTGGATCTCGAGGCGCCCTGGCCCATCGCTCCCGGCGAAGACCCGGTCCTGGGCATTCGCGCGGAAGAGATCCTGCTCTCGCTCGACGAACCGAAACGGATCTCCGCCCGAAACGTCCATCAGGGTCGCGTCGCGCGGATCGACCGGGAGGCGGAAGACGCCTGGGTCCATGTCGACGTCGAAGCGGAACCCGACGTGCGGGACGGAGAAACGGCGAAGCATCGGGTGGAGCGCTTGATCGCGAAACTGACCGGCGCCGCCGTTCGGGACCTCTCCCTGGAGCCCGGGATGCGGGTCCACCTGATCATCAAGTCCCAGGCGCTCCGCCGCGTCCGCTGACGGCTTCCGACCCGCCCCGGAAGAACGCTGAAACCCGCCCGCAGAGCGGTCCGGCAGGATCGTCTCCGCAGGGGACTTCCTCGCCTCGCCATTCTTCGAACCGTCCGGACCTTCGAGTCATCGTCCAGCCGGGTCCGCCTCGGCCTCCGGATCCGACTCCTCGACGATCCGGACCCGGGTGATCCGGCTGCCCGAGACATCGACACATTCGAGGCGATAACCCGGAAGATGGACGCTCTCGCCCTTTCGCGGCGCGCGTTCGAGGGTGTTGAAGATGAGACCGCCGATCGTGTCCCCCTTCTCCGCCGGGACCTGCCATCCGGTCTCCCGATTGAAATCGAGGACCTTGATCCGACCGAGGACCTCGTAGGTCCCGTCGTGAAGCTTGCGGATCGTCAGCAACTCCTCCGAGTCGAACTCGTCCCGGATCTCACCCACGATCTCCTCCAGGATATCCTCCTGGGTCACGAGGCCCTGGGTCACTCCGAACTCGTCCTTCACGAGGGCGACATGGCAGAAGGCTCTCTGCATCTCGGCCAACAGACCCAGGATCGGCTTCCGTTCGGGGACGCGCAGGACGGGCTTCAGGATGCCGAAGAGATCCTTCCCGTCGACACGCGCGAGCTTGATCAGGTCCTTCAGGTGGATCACGCCCAGAACGTGGTCGATGGTGTCCTCGTAGATCGGAACCCGCGTGTAGCGCCCCTCGAGCATCTTCTCGATCAATTCGGAGACGGGCGTGTCCGTCGGATAGGCCTCGATCTCCGTTCGCGGAACCATGATCTCGGAGACGTCCATTTCGGCCGCATTGGATGTCGCACCGATGATCGCCAACGGAGATCCGGCGTTCTCCGCGTCGTTCATGGCGGCACGGGCCAGGCGCAGGACTTCTTCCGAACCCAACGGCTCTTCGCCCTCGATCCCCCCTGTCACGCGACGAACGAGGGGCTCGATCGCCCGATCGAAGACGCTGTGGATGGGCCGCAACACCTGATGGAAGAGATAGAGCGGAAGGCCGACGATCCGGGAAACCCCCCGTGGATGCTTCGCCGCCACGGCTTTGGGCAGGATTTCGCTGAAGACGAGGACCATGGCCGTCATCACGAAGGTCGAAACGGGGATCCCGACCTCGACGCCCAGCCACTCGATCGCGAGCCAGGCCGCGACCGACGCGCCGAGGATGTTGACGACGTTGTTCCCGAGAAGAATCGTCACGAGCAGTCGGGACGAGGAGGAGATCAGGTCCCGGACGGCCGCATCCGCGGGACCGACCGCTTCCCTGTCGTCCGAGTCGAGATCGTGGGAGCGCAGACGGAAGAGCGCGGTCTCGCTTCCGGAGAAGAATGCCGATGCCGCCAGGCAGAAGACGATGACGAGGATGGCGCCGAGCGTCAGCACGGACGCGTTCCCTCATCATCGATCGGTAACGGGGGGGGGATGGATGGGCTTGGAGGGTCCATGTGGTCCCGTAAAACTACCGCGCAGCCGGAAACCGGGCAATCGAGCCCCCGCGGAACGGGCCCGATACCTTCGCGGCGAGCCCTGGACTGATCCCGACATCCTCAGGACGCATCCGCCTTCCCCTCGCGCTCCAGATGGGTGCCAAACGCGTCGACCGACAGGGGACGACCGAAGAGATAGCCCTGCAGTTCGTCACATCCGAGTCCGGTCAGGAAACGGGCCTGCGTCTCGGACTCGACGCCCTCCGCCACGACCCGACGATCGAGGCGTCTGGCCAGGGCGACGATCGCCGAGACGAGGGCCTCGTCCTTCGCACTCTCGCCGACACCGGCGACGAAGGAACGATCGATCTTGATCCTCTCGATCGGAAAGCGCTGCAAGGCGGAAAGAGACGAGTATCCCGTCCCGAAATCGTCGAGCGCGAATCCGATTCCCATGTCGGTCAGCTGACCCACGGCGGCGACGACGTTCGGATTGGCGTCGAGGATCGAACTCTCGGTGATCTCGAGTTCGAGATCCGCGGGGTCGAGCTCCGACTCGAACAGGATCTGATCGATCATATCGACCACGCCGAGGTCGCGAAGCTGGGCGACGGAGATGTTGACCGATAGCCGAAACGAAGTCCGGCCCTCGAGCTGCCAGGTCCGGACCCGACGGCAGGCCGTTCGCAGGACCCAGGCGCCGATCTCGACGATCAATCCCGTTTCCTCGGCGATGGGGATGAACTCGTCGGGCGTGATCGATTCACCTTCGGCGTCGACCCAGCGAAGCAGCGCCTCGGCCGCCGAGATCCTTCCGGTCCGGGTGTCGCGGATCGGCTGGTACACGAGATGGAACTGATCACGCTCGAGGGCCCGCCGAAGATGCGTTTCGACATTCAATCGGCGGGTCGAGACGACATTCATCGCGGAGCTGAAGAACTCATAGGCGTTTCCGCCATGGGCCTTCGCGTGATACATCGCCGTGTCGGCCGAGCGAAGAAGGTGTTCGCTCGTTTCCCCGTCCTCGGGCCAGACGGCGATCCCGATGCTGCTGCCCACGAAGATCTCCTGATCCGAGACACGGTAGGGCCTCGACAGCGCATGCAACACGCGACGGGCGACTCGGGCCGCATCCTGGGGATGATCGAGGTCCTGGATCAGGATGGTGAACTCGTCTCCGCCGAGTCGGGAGATCGCGCTCGACTGGTCCTCACGGTGGCCATTCTGGACCGTCGATCGGCCGATCGAATCGCTCCCCCGGACGGCGGATCGCAGCCGGTCGGCGACCTGGGTCAACAGGATGTCGCCACTCGAATGTCCCAGCGAATCGTTCACCTGCTTGAACCGATCGACGTCGAGGAAGAGCAGGGCGAGCTGTTTGCCGACTCGGCGACAGCGCTCGAGTGCGATCTCGATCTGCTCACGAAAGAGTTCGCGATTGGGAAGCCCCGTGAGCGAATCGAAATAGGCGAGATTCCGGATGCGACGTTCCGCTTCCATCCGAGCCGTGATGTCCCGGATCGTGACCTGGACCCGACCGTCCTGGAGCCGGCGCGCCGAAAGTTCGGTCCAGATCCAGTTTTCACCGCCGCTCTGCTTCAGTCGACGCACGGAGCGCAGGGTCCGACCGGCTGCGAGATTCGCCAATGCATCGGGATCGTGGTCGAGATCGTCGGGATAGAAGAGTTCGATGATCTTCTTCCGGTGGAGTGCCTCCTCGTCGAGCCCGAAGATCTCCTTCGCGGCGGAATTGCTCGTGACGATCCGACCGGAGGGCTCGAAGACGAGAATTCCATCTGAAGCCTGCTCGACGAGCGCCCGGTATTGACTCTCGCTCTTGCGCAGCGCTTCTTCCGTCGCACGTCGAGCGGTGATGTCGCGCAACGCACCGTAGAGTCGGAGGGGATCCTCTCGGTCTCCTCGGCCGGTCGTCCGAAGCGAACTCTCGACCCAGCGAACGGTGGCCTCGGGGAAGACCAGGCGGAACTCGATCCGATCCGATCCGATCGAGAGACCCCGCTCGAAATGATCCATCAGTCTCGGATGGTCCTCTTCGAAGACGATCGCCTTGTGCAGATCGGGATCGAAGCCCCGGGCCGAAAGGCGGACATGGGTCGATACGGCGTCGTCGAAACCGTCTGTTTCCAATCGACCCATCGCGTCGAGGCGCGACAGGAAGACCCAGTCGGCGCCGAGGTCCGCGATCACACGCTGGATCTCGCGCCATTCGAACGAGTGATCCGACCCCGGCAGCCTGTCGGTCTTCCCCTCCGCCCTCGAGCAGGCCCGCGCCTCACGCCATGCCGAGAGGGCATCCATCAATGCGTCTTCGAGTCGGATCGTGCTCATCGGGAGGCGAACGCCATCCTTCCCCGCTTCTGCGCCTTCCCGGATCGGCAGGTCGAAGGCGGTTGCCTTCGCTCTATCGGCCGGTCCGCACGAGCAACCGATCGGGGATTGCCGGGACGCGGCGCTGGGGGGAAGGCCGGAAACGGACGTCCGGGGCGACCTGCTCGCCGCGGGATCGGGAGCCGGCCCCGCGGCCGGACGCGCTCGCCGCCTCGACGGCTCGATGGATCAATCCGCCGGAAATCCATGCCGCGACAACGCCGCGCGAAGGGGGGATCCGGCATCCTCGAGCAGCGAACGGAGCAGACGCACGGCGGGTCGTTCCCAGCGTGCTTCGGGAACGGCGAAATCGTATCGCTCGGGCCGCAGCGC
>DRKE01000038.1 GCA_011051925.1 Deltaproteobacteria bacterium | reverse complement strand
GATCGCCAGCAGCGCAGCCCGACGCAGGATCTCGGAAGTCGATCGCTCGCCCTGCCAGAAGGCTCGGGCCGCCCAGCACGCAGGCAGGATCACGAAGAGGCCGACCGTCGATTCCTTTGCGAGAAGCGAAAGGGAAGAAAGCAGGAAGAGCGCCGGCCCGAGAGCGGGCGCGGGAACGGATCCCGCGAGGCTCATGTCCAGCGCGAGGAGAGCGAGGAGCGTCGCGAGCAGATCGCTTCGCCCCACGAGGCTCGCCACGACCTCCGTCTGGACGGGATGGACCAGGAAGATCGCGCAGAGCACCAGAGCGACCCCGAACGATCCGCCCATCCGCATCAGGAAGGCGAGCAGGGCCAGGCCGCAGAGCAGATGCAATCCGAGGTCGGTCGCGTGATCGAGCGCGACCGGATCTGCCTGGATGCGGCGGGTCAGATGGAAACCCAGGAGCGTGAGCGGCCGATAGAGCCCCCGCCCCGGAAAGGCTTCCGCATCCCAGTAGGGGGACGAGAAGATCGAAGCGGGATCGGCATCGGCACGGACGTTCGGGTTCTGTTCGATGGTATGAACGGCATCGAGGGCGTAGCCGTTCTCGATGACCCGGCCCTCGCTCGCGAGGACGAGCAGGCCCAGGCCGAGCGTCGCGACCGCCCACTGCGCGAGCGAAGGCCCCCTCAATGCGCGTACCCCAGGGCGCGCAGCTCTTCACGCAGGGCCGGGTCGAGTTCCCGGGGCCGCGCGCGCGCGCGATGGAAGCCGAGGGCTTCTTCGGCCGACCGCGCGAACGCGTCGAGCCGCCGTTCGAGTCCGGTGACGAGGGACGTCGCTTCGCCGAGCGGACGTCTCGCATGACCACCACGAGGGCGGAGGCGCGAGAGTTCCCGACCGAGGGGAACGATCGTTCCGTCCGAGATCGGACTGACCCGCCAGAAATCCGTATCCGTCGCGGGTCGGCGGTCACGCCGAAGGTAGTGGCCCGCCGCCGCGATCCCACGCTGCGTGTGACTCTCGGTATAGACGGGCCCGGCCGGAGGCGCCTCGCCCGAAACCAGACTCGCGAAGAGCCCCGGAGCCTGGATCCGCTCGGGAAGGGACTGTCCGAGGAACTCGAGGACGGTCGCGAAGACACTCATGTTGGAGACCGGCACGGGAACCCTTCGCCCCGCGGCCACCCCGCCACCGACGAAGAAGAGGGGAACATGGACCTGGTCGAGGCCGACCGAGTGGCCGTGGGAGAAGAAGAAACCGTCTTCGCCCATCGCTTCCCCATGATCCGCCGTGAAGATGACGAGCATCCTTCCCTGCCCGATCGCCCCTTCGAGGGATCCGAAAAGACGGGCCAGCTCGAGATCGACGGTGCGGATCTCCCGATCGTAGCGATCCCGATAGTCCGAATAGCGCCGCTCCGATCCGACGACCTGATAGGCCGGAATCGCGCCGTACCCCGAGAAGTCGCGGCCGACGGGGAGGCGCCGATCCCCGCCCGGGACCTCCTCCGATGAAGCGAAGCCGGGTGTCGATGCGGGCGGGGTATAGGGGCCGTGGGGATCCTGGAGATGGAGCCAGAGGAAATAGGGTTGATCGCCGAAGGACCGGATCTGCGCGATGGCGCGATCGACCGCCGCGTGCGCACGACGCTCGGGCATCCGCCGCACGAGTTCACGATCCGGGAGTTCGTCGTCGAAGCGCTCGAAGCCCTGCTCGAAACCCGACCCGGAGCCGAGAACCGCATTGCTGACGATGGCCGCGGTTCGCCACCCGGCGTCGCGCAGGATCTCGGCCAGCGTGGTTTCGGTCGCAAGCAGCCGCTGTTGACCGTTCAGCAGGCCTGCGGAGTGGAAGCTGGAATAACGGCCGACCATCATCGATGCGTGGGAGGGCACGGTATAGGAACAGGTCGAGAACGCCCAATCGAATCGCGTTCCGCGCCGGGCGAAGACATCGAGTGCCGGTGTCGTCTTCCGCTCGTATCCCATTCCGGACAGGTGGTCCGCCCGCAGGGTGTCGACCGTGATCAGGACGACCGAACGGGGCGCCTCCTGCGAGCTGCAGGCCGAGGCAAGCGCGATCGCGAGGAGCACCACCCGCCATGGGCGGCGAGGGGATTCCATCAACGCCCCTCCCCCGCTGCCCGGGCATCGGACGCCTTCTCTGCCGCGCTGGCGGGCTCGCTCCCGGAAAGCGCCTGGAGGCCTGTCAGGCGTGCCAATCCGATGCCGAATAGCAGCCCTGTTCCCAGGCAGAGCCCGATCGCCCGTTCCCGCCCATCACCGATGCCGAGCAGTTCGAGGGGTTCCATCGAGATCGCGATCAGGGCGGCCATGGCCAGCCAGGGACGCATAGGCCCCAGGACGAGCGCCCTGGCCGGATGCGGTCTTGCCGGTATGCCTCCATCCGGAAGAGGCACGAGAGCGATGAGCAGGAGCGGAATCGTGGCGACGTAGTAGTGCAGCCACGCGAGCGGTGATGAAAGCAGCATCATCACCCCGGCCAGCGCCGCGACGTGGAGGTCCTCGACATCCGGTCGATCCGCCGGAGATCCGATCGGCGCGCCAGCGCTCCGCAGCCCCTGTCCGATCGCCACCAGGGCCAGGACCGAGGTCAGGACCCCGAACGCCACGGCCGGGTCGACCCCCAGCCAGTCCTCGACCAGACGAGCCGGTGCATAGTTGCCGAGCGCGACGGTGATGATGCGATCGGGAAGGCTCGAAAGGGCCTGCCACCAGTCCCACCAGATTCCGAAACCACCGAAGACCGCACTCGACCAGGCAAAGGCGACGAGGACAGCGACACCGATCCCGATGGACTCGAAGAGCAGTTTCTCGTGCCTTCGCCGGACGAGCCAGGCCACCGCGAGCAGACCGATCACGAGGGCGGTATTCGGTTTGAACATGGCACCGGATCCGAGAACCAGCCCGCCGGCAAAGTGGCCGGCCCGTCGGGGAAAGCGACGCGAGACCCAGAGGAAAAGGACCAGCCAGGCGAGCTGCAGGATGTTGACGTTGCCGACGAGCAGGTCCGATCGCGTCGGCGCGAACCAGGAGACGAAGACGAGGACAGCTGCAATCATCGCGACCGGGCCATGACCCAGGAAGGCGCAGAGCCCCGCGACCGACACCCCGAGCAACACGATCCCGAGCACGCGAAAGACCAGCAGATCGCGATCGTGGTTCCCGGACGACAGGGCCCCGAAGACGCTGTAGAGAAAGGGGGTCGAAAAGGTCTCGAGCACCACGCGATGGCGGCCCGTGCGGATCCGGGACGCATCCCCGGCCTCCCGGGCCTGCCGGAGCGCCTCCCGACCGATCCGTCGCCGCTCGGAATCCGAATAGATGTTGCCCGGACTTCCAGCAGCCACTTCCCGACCGACCACCCAGAACTGGTAGAAATCGATCGCCGGAACGGATCGCAGCGACTGTGCAGTCGACAGGATCGAACAGAACGCCACGAGCGAGAGCAGCAGGACGGCCGGCTCACCGAGGCTGGAACGCCCTCGCTTCACGCCGCGTCAGGTCGCTCGAACGGCACGCTTCGGGAAATTCGGCATCACGATCCCTGCGAGTTCCTCGAGGCATCGGACGACCTGCCGGCTGTAGCCGAACTCGTTGTCATACCAGACGTAGAGCACGCAGTGGTTCCCCTGCACCAGCGTGGCCTGGGCGTCCACGATGCCCGCGAAGCGATTCCCGACGAAGTCACTCGACACGACCTCGGGCGAGTTCGTGAAGTCGATCTGGTTCTGCAGATCGCCTTCGAGGGAAACCTTCCGCAGATAGTCGTTGAGTTCCTGCTTGGTCGTCTCCTTTGCCAGGTTCAGGCTCATGACGGCGAGGGACACGTTGGGCGTCGGCACCCGGATCGCGTTCCCCGTCAAGCGTCCGGCCAGCTCGGGAAGACATTTCGCGACGGCCTTCACCGCCCCCGTTTCGGTCACGACCATGTTGAGGGGCGCGGCACGTCCGCGACGGGCCTTGCGATGGTAGTTGTCGATCAGGTTCTGGTCGTTGGTGAAGGCGTGGATCGACTCGACGTGGCCGCTATCGATACCGAATTCGTCGTTCACGACCTTCAGGACCGGCGCGATCGCATTCGTCGTACAGCTCGCCGCGGAAAGCACGTTCCCGGCCTCTACCATGCCATGGTGATTGACGCCGTAGACGATGTTCGGCACGTCGCCCTTCGCGGGCGCCGTCAGGATCACCTTGGAAGCTCCGGGCGCCGCGACGTGCTTCGAGAGTTCCTCGCGTGTTCGCCACTTTCCCGTATTGTCGACGACGATCGCGTCGCGAATGCCGTATTTCGTGTAGTCGACCTCTTCGGGACCATTGGCATGGATCACGTGGACCACGTTGCCATTGATGATCAGGGCGTTGTCCTCGGGATCGATCTGGACTTCACCCGAAAAGGGACCGTGGATCGAATCCCGCCGGAGCAGGCTCGCACGCTTCGCGAGATCATCTCCGCCGGCCGGCCGGACGACGATCGCGCGAAGCCGGAGATTGTCTCCGCCTCCGGTCTTGCCCGCCAGGATCCGCGCGACGAGCCGACCGATCCGGCCGAACCCGTAGAGCACGACGTCCTGGGGATTCGGGCGGATCGAAGCCTTCCCCGTCGCGACACCCGCCAGTTCGTCCCGCACGAAATCGCCGACCGACATCTCCCCTGCGCGGCCCCGCCAATGGCTGACGAGATTTCCGATGTCGATCCGGGCCGGGCCGAGATCGAGTTCCGCCATCGCGGCCAGGATCGGATAGGTATCCGAGACCCAGATGTCGTCGTCGACGTTCACCCGGGCGAGCCGATGGATTTCGAGGATCTCGAGCGGAGACTGATTCACCAGGGAGTTGCCGAAGACCGTCACGATCACGCCGTGTTCGCGATAGAGCTCGCCGATGATCGGCACCATCGCCTCGGCGTTTCGCTGCTGCTGTGACCAGTGTTGAAGGGTCTGCTCGGACTTGTTCGCGATTTGATCCGTCAAGACAGTCTCTCCGCAATGAAGGGCGCCAACGTAGGGAATTCAAGGGGTTGCAGCAATGAAACACGTCGTTGCGGACCGCTGCGGACCACCCCGGGAACGCGCGCGGATCCCCACACTCGCTGCTAGCCTGCGCCCTCGGTCAGTGGCCCGGAACCCCCCAGGAGTGACGTTCTTTGAGTGAGACCGCCCCAGAATCCCGCAGACCGCGACTGAGCGTCCTGTTCAGCGTGATCGTGATCGACCTGATCGGCTTCGGGATCGTCGTCCCGATCCTGCCTTTCTGGTCGACCCGGTTCGGCGCCAGTGCGTTCGAACTCGGCCTGCTCCTCGCGAGCCATGCGGCCATGCAATTCCTTTTCTCCCCCGTCTGGGGCCGACTCTCGGATCGGATCGGACGTCGCCCGGTCATGCTGATGACGATCGCCGGGACGGCGTTCGCCCTGCTCCTTCTCGGGCTCGCCGAGACGCTCACCCAGGTCTTCCTCGCGCGCTTCCTGTCGGGCATCTTCGGTTCGAACATCAGCGTGGCGACGGCCTACCTGACCGATGTCACGGAAGAAGCCGACCGCACGCGCTGGATGGGCATGATCGGGGCCTCCTTTGCGGTCGGGTTCACGCTCGGCCCCCCGCTTGGCGGCATCCTGGCTCGTCTCGGTACCGGTGTGCCCATGCTCTTCGCCGCCGGATTGGCCGGACTCAACTTCATCTGGGCCTTCATCGAACTCAGGGAACCCGAACGCCATCGTCCCTTCCCCGCGACGATTCCGATGACACGACTGGACGTCCTCCGCGATGCGGTCCTCGGCCGGATCTGTTTCGTCTACTTCCTCTTCAGCATCGCCGTGACGCAACTGGAGACGACCTTCGCCCTGCTGATGGCCCAGGATTTCGGCTTCGACGAATTCGGCGTCGGAATGGTCATGCTGGCAATGGCGATCGTGATGGGAGGGATCCAGGGAGGCGCGATGAAACGACTCGCGAGCCGCTTCCACGAACGCAGACTCATCCTGGTCGGACTCGGGCTCATGGCGCTCGGGTTCTTCACCGTGCCCCTCCCCCACAGCGTCGCGCTCCTGATGCTGCCTCTCGCCGTCGCGGCCATCGGGCGGGGAATCTCGCAGCCCCCGATGATGAGCCTCGTTTCCCAGGGCGCCGACGAGGATACCCGCGGCGTCGTGATGGGCGTCTTCCAGTCCTCGGCCTCGGCTGCCCGCGTCGTGGGCCCGGTCATCGCCGGCGCACTCTATGTCCAGGCTCACGCCTACCCGTATTGGCTGGCGGCCGCCCTCGCCGCGGGCGCTGCCCTAACAGCGATCCAGATCCGCAATCGGACGCCCCTCCCCTTCGCCGACCCCGCGTTGTCGGGAGAGGCATTGTCCGGAGAACTGCAGCCCCATCGCCCCAAGTCGCCCTGGATTCGGTAATCTCCGCCGACCGGAACCCGGGCGATCCGGATCGACCCCCGTCGCACCGCCACAGGGTCCGACGATGCCGGGGGCCGGCGATGCCAGGGGCCGGTAGAGCAGGCGCCGGCGAAGTCGCGAGCATTGCGGTCATGGCGAAGACGAGAGGCAGGGAAGGTTCCGATGAATCCAGCAGACACCCTCGAGGAGGCGCGCAGACGCATCGGAACGTGCGACGACCTCGATGCCCTGAAGGAGATCGAGCGGGAGCTGGTCGGCAGGAAGGGCATCGTCGCCTCGCTGCTGGCCGAGATTCCCAAGCTCGACCCCTCGGAACGGAAGGCCCGGGGTCAGGAAGCCAATGCCCTCAAACAGGCGATCCTGGGCCTCTTGAAGGAGCGGCGCGAGGAGATCGAGGCGGGCCGCCTCGATGCGGCCCGACGCGCGGAAGGCTTCGATCCGACCCTGCCGCCTCCGCGCGCGCGGCGTGGCAGCCTCCATCCCATCACGCAGGTCACCCGGGAGCTCGAGGATCTCTTCGTCTCGATGGGCTACGAAGTCCTCGACGGCCCCGAGGTCGAACTCGATCACTACAATTTCGAAGCCCTCAACATCACGAAGGACCATCCCGCCCGAGACGCCCAGGACACCTTCTACTGTGACGAAGAGGGCCGGCTCGTCCTCCGGACCCATACCTCTCCGGTCCAGATCCGCGCGATGGAGAAGCGCGAGCCGCCTTTTCGCGTGATCGCACCGGGCCGCGTGTTCCGCCAGGAAACGACGGACGCGAGCCATGACCACACCTTCTACCAGATGGAGGGCCTCGTCGTCGGCAAGGACATCTCGGTGGCGCATCTGATCGGCGCGATGAAGACACTCCTCCGTGGAATCTTCGGGCGGGATCTCGAGGTGCGTCTGCGACCGGGCCATTTCCCCTTCGTCGAGCCCGGCTTCGAACTCGATGCGCGCTGTCCTTTCTGCCCGTCGGGCTGCAGCGTCTGCAAACAGACGACGTGGATCGAGTTGCTGCCCTGTGGCCTCGTCCATCCGAACGTCCTGCGGATGGGTGGCATCGATCCCGAGGTCTGGAGCGGTTTCGCCTTCGGGCTGGGCCTCTCGCGCCTCGTCATGCTTCGACATGGCATCGATGACGTCCGTCATCTTCTCGACGGCGATCTTCGCTTCCTGGAGCAGTTCTGATGCGGGTTTCGATGCGATGGCTGGAACGGCACGTCGATCTCGCGGATGTCACGCCCGAGCAGCTCTGCGACGACCTGACGCTCTCGACGGCCGAGGTCGAGGGGCTCGAGCGATTCGCCCCCAGCCTCGATGACGTCGTCGTCGGCCACGTGGTTTCTCGCGAGAAGCATCCGGACGCCGGAAGACTCTCGGTCTGTCGGGTCGAGGTCGGCGAGGACGCCCCTCTTCCCATCGTCTGCGGGGCCCCGAACGTGGCGGCGGGCCAGAAGGTCGCTGTCGCGCGCGTCGGAACGCTCCTTCCGGGCGACTTCAAGATCAAGAAATCGAAGATCCGGGGCATCGAGTCCCACGGCATGATCTGTTCCGTTCGCGAACTCGACATCGGCGAAGAACACGACGGAATCTGGGTCCTGCCCGAGAGTGCCGAAGTCGGCCAGGCAGTCTCCCGCGCGCTGGGGATCGGCGACTGGGTCATCGAGATCGACAACAAGTCGCTCACGCACCGCCCGGATCTCTGGGGCCATCGCGGCATCGCCCGGGAGGTCGCCGCCATCTACGAGCGCCCCCTGCACCCGCTCGAGACCACGCTGCCGGAGATCACGCCCGGCACCCCCCCGATGGATCCCTGGCCGGTCGCGATCGAGACGACGGGGTGTTCACGCTATGTCGCGCTTCCGATTGATGGCGTCCGCCCCGGCCCCTCGCCCGACTGGCTTCGCTGGCTGCTGCTCGCCGTCGGACAACGCCCGATCGACCTGCTCGTCGACCTGTCGAATTTCGTCATGCTCGATCTCGGCCAGCCGAACCATGTCTTCGACCGCAATGGGCTCGAACGCAGGGGACGGGGAATCGTCGTCCGCAACGCCCGGGCCGGCGAGTCGATCGAAACCCTCGACGGCGAGATGCGGAAGCTGCAGCCTTCCGATCTGCTGATCTGCGCGGGCGACGAACCCGTCGCTCTCGCCGGGATCATGGGGGGCGAGGGTTCCAAGGTCGCGGAAACGACCGGGTCGCTCCTGCTCGAGGTCGCGACCTTCGACGCCGCGACGATCCGCCGGACTTCGACACGTCTCGGTCTCCGCACGGACTCCTCGGCCCGTTTCGAGAAGTCCCTCGACCCGAACCTGCCGATGGCCGCCGCAGGACATTTCGCGCGACTGCTCGCGGCAATCGAACCCGCCGCGCGTTTTCCGGCTCCGGCGACGGACGTGGGCGACTGGCAGGATCCCTCGACGACGATCGAATTGCGCGGCGACCGCGTACGCACGGCGCTCGGAAAGGCCCTCCCGAACGAGGAGATCCGCCACATCCTCGAACGGCTGGCCTTCGAGGTCGAGGCGGAGGGGTCCCCGGACGAGGGCCGCTTTCGCGTCCACGTGCCGAGCTTTCGAGCGACGAAGGACATCACGCTCGAGCAGGATCTCGTCGAAGAGATCGGCCGGATCCATCGCTACGGCCAGATCGAGGAGAAGCCTCTCCATTTCGACATCGCACCCCCTCCCCGCGACGAACGTCGCCAGCTCGTGCGCCATCTGCAGGATCGTCTGGCCGGCGGCGCGAGATTCCACGAGAACCTCTCCTATACCTTCATCGACGATGCGCTCCTCGAGAAGCTCGGCGACCTCGACCTGCCCCACATCTCGGTCATCAATCCCGTGGTCCAGAATGAATCCAGGATCCGCCGCAGCGTGACCCCGAGCCTGTTGCCCGCACTCGAGACGAATCGCAGGAATCGCACGGACGTACGACTCTTCGAGATCGGCAAGGCCTATGAACCCGAACATGCGAACGATCGCGGCGAGCCCCGGGAAAGGCATCTTCTCGGCCTGGCCTGGGCCGGCCCGCGTCCCAGCAAGAAGGCCGCCTACCACGAGAATCGGCTGATGAGGCTACAGAGCATCCTCGAGGATCTCGTTCGGTCCTGGGGATGCCATGAGCCTCGCTGGACGGCCGAGGGGCCGCGACCGAGCTGGGCCCATCCCGGAAAATGCCTCTTTCTCGAACTCGAAGGTCCGGCGGGACCCGTCGCCGTCGTCGCGGACCTGGAACCCGGCCTCGCCCCCGCCCTGGGGCTCAGCGGAGACCTCGACAGCGAGGTCGCGCTCGCCGAAGTCTGCCTCGACCGCCTGCTCGAGGCGGAACGCGGCGGGACCGGCTACAAGCCACTGCCGCGTTTCCCCGGCATCAAGGTCGATGTCGCGATCGCCGTGCCCGAATCGATGCCGGCCGCCGAATTGATCGGCCTGATCGAAGAGGCGGGCAGGCGACAGGTCGCCGACATCGAACTCTTCGATCTCTATCGGGGCCGATCCGTGGGACCCGGACGGAAATCCCTCGCCTTCCACGTGCTCCTGCAATCCGAAAAGAAGACGCTCACGGACAAGGACGAACGGAAATTCCTCCAGCGCCTCGGGAAACTCCTCGGCGATGCTGGCGGCGAGATCCGGGGCATCTGAGATGCCCGCCGACCGGGATTCCATCGCGGCTTCATCGTCAGGTCGCTAGGCCGCCCTCACCCGCGCTCGAAAATGCTTGTTCTTGACGGCATAGTCGGCCACATGGGACGCACACCAGGCATTCGGTTTCACGAGCACGGGAAAACCCGATCCCGCGACCATGCCAGCCAGCTGCTTCACGTAGTCGCTCGAGTCGTAGCGCTGATCGGGATTCGCATCGACGTGAACCCAGATCTGCTCGCGTTCCGTCGAGAGGCCGAAGGCCTCGTGCATCCGGATCGCCAGATCGAGGGAGAACCAGGTCTCGGTCGAGAGCTTCTCGAAGAGCGAGATCTCCTTTCGATCGAAGCGCCGCGTGTAGAAGACCCGCCCGCCCTTTCCCGGATTGAGCACACAGGCGACCGTCACGAACTCCATCCGGGTCGAGGACTTCTGGGCATCGGTTCCGATATGGACGATCTGCCCCTGCCGGACGAGGGCCCGGACCGCGCTCATCACGTCCAGGACCTCGGCCCCCCCGAGTGTCCACCAACGACTTTCCGACTCCACTGGCCTTCGCATCGATCCCACCCATCCATTCCGCGATCCGGACCCGCCGCCGTTCCACCCGAGGGCCTTCGTCTCTGCGTCCGGTCATGAAACGACGAAACCCCCGCGCGTCCGCGCAGGGGTCTCATTCGTTCAGCCGCTCTTTCGATCCCGCCCGTCCACGCCCCGGCCGGGGGTGGAACCGGGCCTCGGAAATCCGTGTGCTCTCGAAGAGCCGCACACGAATCGCATGCCATCCATCGTCCAGACCACGCAGCGCCTCCTTCGGCCACCCGCGCATTCCGCGCCTTCCACGTCCATCCCGGTCATCGGCAGGACCTGCCGAAGGATCAAGACGCACCCGATTGATATCGCCTCGCTGGGTCCAGTCAACCCCACCCCGCGATGCCCTTCGTCACGCGGCCAAACGAAAAACCCCCGCGAAATCGGGATTCCGCGGGGGCTCCTGCGTCGCATTGACGTCGCGTTGACGTCGCGTTGAAGGGGGCGGGACATCGATGTCGGCTATTCGAACCTGAATCGCCCCTGGTCGATGACGACGTCTCCGTTCTGGGTCTTCGTCTGGAAAAGCGCCTCCTGTCCGTCGACCCACATCGAGATCGTCAGGGTGTCCCCCGGCATCACCGGCTTCGAGAAGCGACCCTCCATCGCCTTGAAGCGACTCGGATCGCTGTCACAGAGCGCGTGAAGCAGGGCACGCCCCGTGAAGCCATAGGTGCAGAGCCCGTGGAGGATGGGCCGATCGAAGCCCCCCATCTTCGCGAAGGAGGGATCGGAATGAAGCGGATTCCGGTCCCCGGAAAGACGATAGGTCAGCGCCTGATCCTCTCGGGTCGCGTAGACGACCTCGTGGTCGGGCTTGCGATCGGGGAGTTCGAAGACGACCGAAGGACCGCGCTCTCCGCCGAAATCGCCCGCGCCCCGACAATAGAGGGACATCTTGACCTTGAAGAGCGGCTTGCCCGTCGCCACGAGCGTCGAGGTCGACTCGAACTCGAGCACGCCGGCCTTGCCTTTGTCCCAGACGCCGGTGATCTCCCCGACACTCTCGATTTCGCCCTCGGGTGGAATCTCGTCGTAGAGCTCGATTCCCTCGGTTCCGTGGACCATCAGGGCGGGATTGAAGGTCCCGGCCTTGTCCATCGGGACGCCCCCACCGCCGAGAACGACGGCCATCGTCGGCAGCACCCGTTGCGGCGTGTCCCTGGTGTTCTCCGTCGTGAAGGCGAGTTCCGAGGTGCCGGCACCCACACCCACCGCGTAGAGCAGGGCATCCTTCGAGGTCCATGATCGCTTCGTCGGCTCGCCTTTGAGTCCGACACTGTTCGGGTCGAGGGCCATCTGTCGTTTTCTCCTCTTGATCGGTTGTTCCGGGCTCTCCCGTCCGGATCTGCCACCCGGTCTCCCGGCGGGCTCGCGTGACGTCCGCGCGATCGGGGACGCTGACGAAGCCCCCTGTTCCACAGACTGCCAGATCGGGTCGCGTGGGAAATCCCGAAGGGTTCGTGGCCGCAGCCACCTCCCGTTTCGTGCTTCCGCGCGTGGCACCGGATCGTCGGAACCGGCCCGGAAGCGGCCATTAGAGTTACACTACGGAACCGCCCTTGTCGATCACGCCGACCAGGGACTGTAACGTTCCCGTTCTCCGGAACGAACACCGCCCAGGATGCCGATGCCCCCTTCGATTCGCCGCTTCACCCTGCTGATCCCCGCGTTCGCGGTCCTGCTCTCGAATGTCGAGGCCCGGTCGGCCTGCCTGCCCGACCCGCCCTCGGACAACGACACGGTGACCTGCACGGGGACCGACTCCACCGGCTACGACGCCAGCGGCGCGACCGGCCTCACGATCACGACGGAGGGATTCGCGATCCTGGACGAGAGCGACCCGACCCTCGACAGCGCGATCCTCGTCAGCGACGGGAACACGGTCACCATCGGCGCACAGAGCCGCGTCAACGTGACGGAGGATGCCGGCTTCGGCATCCGCGGCGGCAACGACAATTCCGTCGACAACACGGGCAGGATCACCATCGACGGAATCGACGGCCGAGGGATCTCCCTCGGCGAGAACACGACGGGCATCCTGCCGAACGGCGCCGTGAACAGCTTCGAGATCTTCGCGCGCGGCCTCCGCAGCATCGCGCTCGAAACCGGACTCAACACCGGCGTTTCGAACGCCGGCCGGATCGAGGTCGAGGGCGACGAGGGGCGCGGCATCTCCGCGTTCGACCGGAACGACTATTCGATCCCCGCGAACATCTCGAATACCGGTACGATGAACGTGACGGGCAACGACGCCTTTGGAATCAAGACCGGTGACGGCTGGATCGAAGCCACTGATGGCGCGAACGGACTCGTCCCGACCGATGTCGGTGTCTTCAACGCATCGGGAGCGACGATCGACGTTTCCGGGACACGCTCTTTCGGCATCTTCACGGGCGACGAAGGCAATCTGGCCTTCGACAACGACAGCTTCGTCCGCAACCAGGGCATGATCGGCGTCACGGGGATCGACGCGATCGGGATTTCCGTCGGTGGAAACGACCTGCTCGATCGGTTCGATTTCGATGCGGGACCGAACGACCCGCAACCCCTCCAGATCTTCGACATCGACAATTCCGGAACGATCGACGGGGGCCCGTCCGCGGGTCCGCTCGTCGAATTCCGCGGAGCGGTCGCCGGCCGGGAGAATCGTCTCGTCGTCCGAAGTACGGGAGCGATCCTCGCTGATCTCACGAACCAGGGCATGGCCGACCGGGGCATCGCCGTCCGCGGCTCGAGTGGAGACGAGCTCATCATCAACACGGGCACGATCGTCGGCGACATCGAGTTCCGCGACGGCGACGACCGCTATCTCCTGTTTCCGACGGCGACCCAGACCGGGAACCTGCGAGGCGGCAACGGAAACGACGAGCTGATCCTGAATGCCAATACAGGCGCGGTTTCCGACTTCGATGCTTCGATGCTCTTCGACTTCGAAAGGATCCGGATCCGGGGGGTGTCGAACGATTCGGGCTGGACCCTCAGCAACACCCAGGCCTTCGCGGGCGTCGTCGAGATCGCGGACCAGGGAAGACTGAACGTCCCCACCCCGATCACCCTCGGCGGCGATTTCGTCGCCCATCCGACCGGCACCCTCGACCTCACCCTCGACGGGACGACGCCCCCCCTCACGATCCAGGGAGACGCGACCTTCGACGGGACCGTCATCATCCGGCAGGGCCCCAACCTCATGCCGAGCGCGACGCCCTACACGGTGATCGATGCAACGACCCGCAGCGGCGATTTCAGCAGCGTCCAGTTTCCCGACGCCGTCGGAACCCGCATGTTCACGCTCGTTCCCGACCCCGTCGACCTGCTCGTGCTCTTCGAGGACGTCGGACTCGTCGCCGTGGCCCGAACCGACAACCAGCGCGCGATCGCCGCGTATCTCGCGGAAATCCAGGCCAGCGAGGATGAAGCGAGCCCGGATCTCCAGAACCTGCTCGATGAATTCGCGACCGCGACGGGAACCCTGGCCAACGTCTTCAGCGCCCTCAGTCCCGAGGTCTACGACGTCCATACGACGGTCGTCGCCGAAGGCGGACGGCGCATCGCCCGGCTCCTGCTCGATCGGCCGCGCGAATGCCGCGAGGGCCAGCTCGATCCCTGGAAACGCGTGGACACCCGGCTTCCCTGCCACGCACGGAGATGGTCCCCCTGGCTCGCCGCCACGGGCGGATTCCGGTCCCGGGAGAAGTTCCCCGGCCATCCCCGCTATGACTCGAGCCTCGGCGGCCTCGTCTTCGGAATCGATGGCCGTCCCCTGGACGATCTCGACCTGACCTTCGCGATCTCGAGCCAACGCGGCACGCTCGATGTCGCCGGGGCGGGCGAGAGCACGGTGACGCTGACCGACGTCTCCGGCCACGTAGCCTGGACGCCGGGCCCCCTGCGCATCCAGGCGGTCCTCAGCTGGGGCCATGGTTTCCACAAGGACCGCCGGCGCATCCGTTTCTCCGAGACTGCGACACCGATCGACATCCGCGGAAACGAGGAACACGACAGCGATCGGATCACCCTCGCCGGCGAGGTCGGCTGGGCCTTCGCTGTCGGTCCGATCCGGATCGAGCCGATCGCCGGAGTCGACTGGGCCTGGGTCTACCAGCGACCGATCCGCGAAGACGGCGCGGGGGGGTTCGGAATCGCCATCGACCGCCGCGACGATCGGATCGGATCCGTCAGCGGCGGTGTCCGGCTCGCCACGGTCTATCAACACGATCGGTACCTGATCCGACAGCTCGAATGGATGGATGGGATCTGGCGCCCGTCGATCGACGTCCGCTGGCGCCAGCTCGTCGAAGGGAACGAGCGGGAGATCGAGGCACGCCTGATCGGAGCACCGTCGACGGTGTCGGCGTTCACGATCGAGGGCAAGGAGGATGCCGGTGGCGTGGAACTCGCTGCGGGCGTCAGCTTCACACCGAAGAACGCGAACCGGCTGCAATTCGACCTACGCTACGAAGCCTACCTCGCATCCCACACCCTCGAGCAGAATCTCGTGGCGCGGGTCCAGCTCGGGTTCTAGAGCCCCGCTCCCGAGCGGGGCGGACGGCGAACAGGACCTGTCGTGCCATCATGCTCCGGCCAGGCAGCGGATGCGCCGACAGGCTTCGGCATGGCCCCCCTCGAGCGGCCCGGCCCGAAGGATCAGCTGGTCGACACCCGCCGCCCCCCAGGCTTCGATTCTCTCCTCATTCGGGGCGTCCGGGGACAGATCGATCGCGATCGCGCGAAGTCCCATCGCGACGAGGGCGTCGGGATCGGCCAGCCGGCGCGCGTCCAGGTAGGCCTGCCGATGCGCCTCCAGAACGTCGTCGCTCGCCCCCGAGACGTCCAGGAACGCGAGGCCCGCCTCCCCCGCCTTTCGCGCATGATCGAGTGACCAGCCCGTCAGCCAGAGCGGAGGGTGTGGCTTCTGGATCGGCTTCGGAACGATCTCGACGGGCATGACGCGGAAACGCGCCGACGTCCACGAGAAGGCCGGGCCGTCCCACATGTCGACCAGCATGCGAACGCCTTCGTCCCAGGAACCCGCGTCTCCGTCGTCGAGAAGAGCCCCGGGCAGGAACGCCATCTCCAGGCGGCCCCGCGAAGCGAGATCGATCGACGCGGCCTGCTCCGCGAGGCGGATGGGCGGAATCGCCGGGGGCATCATCGCGGCGACGCCCCAGCCCAGACGGATCCGATCGGTCCTCTCCGACAGGGCGGAGAGCCAGATCGCGGGGGCTCCCTCGAGAAAACCACCCTCCTCGCCGGCTTCCGGAAAACACCATACCGTGTCGAACCCCAGCCTCTCGGCGAGCTCGACCTCGGCCAGCATGTCGGAGAACTCCGATTCCCCCCCGGCTCCGATCTGATAGAGCAGGGATCGCTTCACGTTGGCTCCGACCCGTTCCCATGCAGAGGGGAACGCGGATCCTGCCGATCATCCATGAGCACATGCCCTTTCGAATCCCACGCGGACAATCGATCAATGGTAGATTCTCCGAGGAGGATCCGACAAGCGATGGCAGAGGAAATCACACGTCCCTTCGAGGGTCTTCGGATTCTCGATCTCTCGTCCCAGATCGCGGGCCCCTGGGCGACGCGACTCTTCGTCGATGCCGGCGCACGAGTCACGAAGATCGAAGCACCCGGTGGCGATCCGATGCGCCGTTGGACGGCTTCGCAGCAGGTCATCGCCGAAGGCGAATCGAGTCCTCTCTTCCAATACCTGAATGCCGGGAAGCAGAGCATCGTCCTCGATCCCCGCGACGCCCAGGACCGCGCCCGCTTTGCCCGCTTTGCCGAGCGGGCCGATGTCGTCATCGAGGACTGGGGGCCGGGCGGACTCGAACGACGCCAACTCATGCCGGGGGAATGGCTCGATCGCAATCCCCGACTCTCGATCGTCCGGATCTCGCCCTGGGGACAGGAGGGACCCTGGGCGGATCGGCCCGCCAACGATTTCACCCTGCAAGCCGCTACGGGCTCGGTCGAGTACCGCGGGCTCCCCGACCGCGAGCCGATCGCGGCGGGCGGACGGATCGGCGATTGGATCACGGGCAGCTTTGCCGCGGTCTGCGCGTTGGCCGCCTGGCGCTCCGCGCGCCAGACCGGCAGCGGGCAGATCGTCGATCTTTCGGCTTTCGAGGCCATGATCCAATGCCTCACGGTCTTCGGCGATCTCTCCGGGCAGTTCTTCGGCGGCCCGGCCCCACGCTCCGTCGAGATTCCTTCGATCGAACCGACGAAGGACGGATACGTCGGTTTCTCGACCCAGACCGGACGACAATGGACCGATTTCTGCGCGATGATCGGAGAACAGGAACTCGCGGAGAACCCGCGCTATCTGGAAGCCAGGAATCGGATGGAGGATCTCGACTTCATCCAGGACATCATCCGCGCCTGGACGACCGAGCGGACGACCGCCGAGATCATCGAACTCTGCGAGCTGCTGCGGATCCCCGTCGCGCCGATCGGGAATGGCCGGACGCTTCCCGGGTTCGACCACATCGTCGCACGCCGGATCTATCATCGAACACCCGGCGGTTTCCTGCAGCCCCGCGCGCCCTGGCGCCTCGAAACGACCGAACCCGTGCCGGTGGGCCCTACACCGGCCCTCGACGAGCATCGCGAGGTCCTCCTCTCCTCGCTGGAGAAGCCCGCGCCCGTCGGATCCCCCTCCGTCGGCCATTCCGACCTGCCCTTCGCCCAACTGAGGGTCGTGGATCTGACGGCGTTCTGGGCCGGGCCCTATGCGACGTCGATCCTCTCGGATCTCGGCGCCGACGTGATCAAGGTCGAATCGATCCAGCGTCCCGACGGCATGCGCTTCGCGGGCGCCCTCCACAACGACTCGTTGTGGGAGTGGTCGCCGGTCTTCCATGGCGCCAATCCCGGAAAGCGGGACATCACCCTGCGACTCGATCACGAGGACGGGCTTCGTCTGTTGAAACGCCTGATCGCCGATGCGGACATCCTGATCGAGAATTTCTCCGTCCGCGTGATGCCGGCTTTCGGGCTCGACGAAGAAACCCTGAAGGCCCTGAATCCGCGCCTTCTCTACGTCCGGATGCCGGCCTTCGGACTCGAAGGGCCCTGGCGTGATCGGGCGGGCTTCGCGATGACCGTGGAACAGGTCAGCGGGCTCGCATGGGTCACCGGCTACGAGGACATGCCGCTGGTCGTTCGGGGGGCCTGCGATCCACTGGGCAGCCTGCATGCGATCCTCGCCATCGGCATGGCGCTCGAAGAGCGGGAACGAACGGGGCGGGGCCAGGTCGTCGAGGTGGCACTCGTCGAACCCGCCCTCGCGGTCGCCGCGGAACAGGTGATCGAGTATTCGGCCTACGGCGTGATGATCGAGCGCTCGGCGAATGCCATGCCCCACGCCGCGCCCCAGGGTCTTTATGAGACCCGACGACCGGACGAACGTGTGGCCGTCTCGGTCACGAGCGACGAACACTGGCGCGGCCTGTGTCGGGCCCTCGACGCGGAAGACTGGCTCCGATCCCCCGAATTGGCGACCCACAAAGGACGACTCGCCGCACACGACCGGCTGAGTGCCCGTTTGTCGGCCTGGATCCGAACGCGCTCTCGAGACGAGGTCCTCGATACGCTCCTCGCTGCCGGTGTACCGACGAGCGCCTCGGTCAACAACCACGCCTTGATGCCGAATCCGCAGCTCGAAGCCCGTCGCTTCTTCCAGACCATGAAACATCCCTTCACCGGAGAGACCCGCTATCCCGGTTTCCCCGCCGTCTTTTCGGCGTTCGAACGGGATCTCCACCGGACGCCGCCACCCACCCTCGGGCAACACAACCGGGAGGTCCTGCAGGGCGAGCTCGGACTCGACGATCGGGAATTCGAGCGCCTCGAAGAGGAAGGCATCATCGGGACCCGCCCGGATTTTCTCTGAGAGTCCGAGGCGGCCGCCCAGCGGACACCGACCGGCTGCGCAGCCCCCTCTCCCGGCCACACGCGCTTGCCTTGCGTCCCCTTCCTCGAGAACGGATCCCGGAACCGCGTGCGGCGCTATCCGATCCGCCGGAGGGTGAAACAGGCCTGGTCGCCGAGGCCGGTGCGCGAGAGTCTTCGGGCACGCACACGCGCCGAAAGACGCTCCCCCATGCCCAGGACCCCCGATCCGCCGTGTCCCGCTTCGACGAGGGGAATCCCTCGACGGTAGAGCTCGCTCCCCCAGATCTGGAAGGGTCCCGAGTCGTCGACTTCGTGGACGAGCCGGAAACCGGATCTCGCGGCGAGCCACTCGAGACTCCTTCGCGTGTGGAGATGGAGATGCCTCGGTGCATCGAGCTGGACCCAATCCCCTGCGTAGTGGCGCCTGGCCCAGCTGTCCGCCCGCGGAATCCGCAGCAGGAGATGCCCACCGGGCTCGACGAGCCGCCCGAACGCGGAAAAGGCCTCCACGGGATCCCGCATGTGTTCGAAACTGTGATGGGCCATCACGAGGCGGTAGCGACCCTGATGGCGTTCCAGCGAGACTCGCTCGAAGCGGAGGCCCTCCGCGGGAAACCCCGGCGTTTCAAGGCGCTCGTCGATCCCCGTCAAACGGCTGAACCCGGCGCGATGGAGCCGCCAGAGCAGCCGGCCCGCACCACATCCGACGTCGAGGATCCGGTCGTCGAGCCCCGTCTTCGTTCGACGGAACCATCCGAGTCGATCCCGGCGACGCTCGGGCAACGAGCGGCGGATCATGCCTTCCCGAAGGCGGACCCGGGTTCCCGCCCTGCGGAAGGCGCGGAGAAGCCGGCCCTGCGGCGTCCGGAAGGCACGAGCCGCATCGACGTTCCTGGAGCCGGCGCGCACCTTCCGTGCCCGGGTGTAGTAGGCATCGCCGTAGTATCGATCCAGATCGTCGGGAATACGCGCGATCTGGAGGCAGCCGCAACCACCACACTCGACATAGTCGAACGACGCCGGCAGTCCGAACATCATTTCTCGCGCGACCAGGGCCGACTCGACACGCGCCCCACAGACCCGGCAGCCCCCTGGCCTCTTCAGGGGCGAACGATCTTGCATTCCCGAGACCTTTCACGGACCCTATCGCGACTCATTCCACCCTACCCCTCGCAGGAGGTCATGATGCCCTCGCCGGCCATCGATCCGATTCGAAGGAAGCCGACTCCGATCCTCATCGAGCCTTCCGATCCGGGCCGATCCAAAGGGCGCGGCGCGCTCGACCCTGGTCGGCTGACGGCCAGGCTCGCCCTTGCCCTCCTCCTCGTCGCCAGCAGCGCGATCACCGCTCACGCCCAGGATTGGGGAAGCGAATCCGATGACGGTTGGTCGGAACCGCCTCCCAGGTACCGGGAATACCGGAACGATGGCGCCATTCCGCGCCCGCTCGGCTGGTCCTTTCGTGCGGGCCTCGGATTCATCGACGACCCGAACGCTCTTCTGCTGAACTTCGAGGCGCCCTACGCCTTCGATCACTGGGTTTCGGCGGGCCCCACCCTCCAGGTCGGAATCGAGGACCACAACACGATCATCGCCCCCACGGCCGCCGTGACGGTTTCGATCCCGGATCTGCCGGGATCCGATTTCGACAATCTCCACCCCTATGGTCTCGTCGGGATCGGATTCGCGTACATCGAAGACGACAATCGGCGGAACGACAACAGTTCCGCCGGTTTCCTGATCAATTTCGGGATCGGTCTCGAGTACCAGGTCAGCGAACGTTTCTCGATCTCCTCGCAGATGATGTTCAACTTCCTTCCCGAAGAAACCCTCGACGAGGATTTCTTCTACTCCTGGCAGGTCGGCGGCGTTCGCATCGCGTTTTGAGAAGCGCCTCGGCTCCCGTCAAGCCGGCTTCGCTCCTTCGTGGACCACGCCTCCTGCTCGCAGTCGCTCGATCTCCTGGTCGCTGCGCCCGATCTCCCGAAGGATCTCGCTCGTATGCTCGCCATGTTCGGGCGCCATCGAGCGGGGCGACCAGGGCGTTCCCTCGAAATCGACGGGCGTGGCGGGCAGGAGCGTCGTCCCGACACCATCCGGCACCTCGACGAAGGCGCCAGCCGCATGCGCCTGGGGGTCGGCGACGACTTCCTCGACCGACTGGACCGGAGCCCACCAGAGGTCGATTTCCGCATCGAATATCTTCCCCCATTCCTCCCGTGTCTTCGTCGCGAAGATCGCATCGAGTTCCGAGATCAACTCTCGGGCGTTTCCTGCCCGCTCGCGGGGCCCGGCATAACGCGGGTCCTCGATCCACTCGGGATGCCCGACGGCGCGAGCCAGGGCCGGCCAATGCCGCTCCCCCTCCAGGCCGACGATCCAGAAATAGCGCCCTTCGGAATCCGCATAACAGTTGATCGCCGGATTGGCCATCGTCTTCCGGTTGCCGAGCATGATCGGGACACCGTATCGGATCGCAACCGAAAGATCGAAGGACAGCGTGTAGATGCCTTCTCTCAGGAGTGACGTGGAAACCACCTGCCCCTCTCCGGTCTTCTCCCTCCGATAGAGTGCCGCGCAGATCCCGGCGGCCGCCGCGAGACCCGCATTGTGGTCCCCCATACCGCCCCGTTGGTGGGGTGGGGGAGATCCCTCCTGGGTGAGCGAATGCGCGATTCCGGATCTCGCCCAGAACGCGGCAATGTCGTAGGCCGCCCGGTCCGCTTCTTCGCCTTCCCGCCCATAGCCCGTGATGAGGCCGTAGACGAGCCTGGGAAAGCGGCGTGCCAGGCTCTCCGGGTCGAGTCCGAGGCGCGCGAGACCGGCCGGACGCACGTTCGAAACGAAGACATCCGCCCGTGCCAACAGATCGAAGGCGACCCGAAGTCCCTCTTCGGTCCTCAGGTCGATGGCGATGCTGCGCTTGCTCCGGTTGTCGTTCTCGAAGATCGGGTTGAAGGGCAGGTCTCCTCCGAGCATCGCCTTGAACAGACGTGCCGGATCACCCACGCCGGGGGGTTCGATCTTGACGACATCGGCCCCCCAATCCGCCAGGATGCCTCCCGCCGCCGGCCCTGCAACCCAGACGCCCATCTCCACCACCTTGATTCCGTCGAGCGGTCCCGCCATCGATGAGCTCTCCCCGGGTGTCGACCCGCTGCCGGTATGCGAGCGACCCCGCCCGCACGCCATTCTTCTTCCTTCAACCTTGACCTTCGGTCGTGAGATGCTGCCCGAGTCGCACCTCGTCGACCAGCCCCCAGTCGAGGGCCGTCTCCGCATCGATCGTGCGTCCGGAGAGGCCCAGCCACGCCGTCCGCTGACGACCGATCCGTCGTGGCAGACTGACGGTCCCACCCGCTCCGGGTACGAGTCCGAGTCCGATCTCGGGCAGTCGGAAACGGGCGTCCCCATTCGCCACGATGTGATCGGTGAATGCCGGCAGCTCGATTCCGGCACCGATGCAGGCCCCCTGGACCTCCGTCCTGATCCGACCGGCCAGGCGGGCGATCGACCACGCCGGGCTGCGGGTGATGCGAACGACATGCGCCTGCGCGGGATCGAGGAAGGTTCCGAATTCATCCAGGTCGCCGCCGCTACAGAATGAGGGGCCGTCTCCCGCCAGCACGACCTCCCGGATCGACGCGTCCGCGATCGCGACGCCCAGGGCTTCGACGAGCTCGTCCCGCATCGCACGCGAGAAGGCATTGTGCCGATCGCGGCGGTTGAGACAGATGCGCAGACGCGCCCCGTCCCGCACGATCCGACAGTTCGGCTCTGCCGCCCCCCCGATCCCGCCGGACGATGGCGCGCCGACCGATCCATGCCGTCCCGACCGGGAAGACGAGTATCGCGCCAACCAGTCCTGGAACTCACGTCCTGCCTGGAGGGTCGAGTAGGCGAAGGATTCCGCGACGAGGCCTGCCTGGATCGAAGTCGAGAGCGACTTCCGAAGGAGTTGGACGAAGGCGAGCGCCGAAACGGGCGTTCGCTCGAATGCCGACAGGAAGGGGCCGACTTCGCCTCCGTCGTGCAAGAGGACGTCGCAGGCGCGTGCCATCGCCTCGAGCGGCTCCGGCATCCGGTGCCCCGCAATGGCCACCGTCACGCAGGGAAGGGTCGGCAGGATGTCGAGGATCGCCGCCCGGTCCGACTCGGCCGGCAGTTCCGATCCGGCTGCCAGATCGAGAACGAGCACACCACGCCCCGACTCCGTGGCCGGTGAGAAGCGCTCGCCGATGTCGGGCTCGATCAGCAGGCGGGCGAGATCCCGAACGCTCCAGAAATCCGTCCGTTGGGCCTTCAACCGGCTGCCTGGAAGGCCTCGCGAACCTTTCGGCGCAGCAGCTTTCCCGTCTCGTTGTAGGGCAACTCCGGCCAGAACTCGATCCTTTCGGGTGTTCTCGAGGAACGGAGACGATCCTTGACCCATTGTCGGAGTTCGTCGACCGTGGCGAG
>DRKE01000037.1 GCA_011051925.1 Deltaproteobacteria bacterium | reverse complement strand
GTGTTGACCTCGGCCGGCGGGAGCGGGAACGAACTCCGGTATCGGCTCACGGATCGCTGGACCGAGGATGTCCGCGAGCGGACGATGTCACAGGTTCTCGAGGTGCTGCGTCGGAGGATCGACGATCCCCAACGCGGCATTCCCGATTCGGTCGTGACGCGCCAGGGCAAGGACCGCGTCCTGGTCCAGATCCCCGGCGAACAGATCGATCGCGAGCGTGCCCGCAATCTGCTGAAGAGTACGGGCTTCCTCGAGTTCAAGATCGTGATCGACTCCGACGCGACCCGGGAAGCGCTGATGGCGCGGCACCCGGAAGGGGTCGGGCCCGACGAGATGGTCGTGCTGAAGACGGACCCGGATACGGGGGCGGAACTCGGGGCGTTCCTCGTTCCGAAGGTCGCGGACATCACGGGTGATTATCTCGAAGACGCGCGGGTGCAGTTCGACCGGCAGCAGCGGCCGATCGTCGAGTTCCGATTCAACTCCGCCGGAGGCGAGATCTTCGGCAAGCTGACCGAAGAGAACAAGAACAAGCTGCTGTCGATCATCCTCGACGAGAACGTCTACAGTGCGCCCGTGATCCGGGGGCGGATCACGACCCGGGGCATGATCGAAGGTCAGTTCACCGCGGCGGAAGCGGCCGATCTGGCGATCATCCTGCGCGCCGGTTCGCTTTCGGTCCCCGTCGTGATCGAGGAGGAACGCACGGTCGGACCCGGATTGGGGCAGGATTCGATCGAACGCGGAGCCCTCGCTTGCGCGGTCGGGATCGTTCTCGTCCTGGCCTTCACGGTCTTCTACTACCGATTGGCGGGCGTCTATGCGGCCATCGGACTGATCTCGAATCTCGTCATGCTGATCGGGTTGATGTCGCTCTTCGAGGCGACCCTCACGCTACCCGGTATCGCGGGCCTGGTCCTCACGGTCGGCATGGCCGTCGATGCGAACGTGATCATCTTCGAACGGATCCGTGAGGAACTTCGTGCGGGCAAGTCCGTTCGCGCTTCGATCGCGACGGGGTTCAACAAGGCGACCTGGACCGTGCTCGATGCGAACATCACGACGCTGATCACGGCGGTCATCCTCTTCGAGTACGGGACGGGGCCGATCAAGGGCTTCGCCGTGACCCTGTCGGTCGGCATCGTGACGAGCGTGTTCGCGGCGCTGGTCGTGACACGCCTGCTCTTCCAGATCCATCCAGGCACGAAGAACGTGTCGACGCTTTCCATCTAGGAGACTCTCCGTGCCCTTCGAACTCATTCCTTCCGGCACGCACATCGATTTTCTCGGTTGGCGTCGTTTCTGTCTGGGCCTTTCGCTCGGCCTGATCGCCCTCGGGATCGGGGCCGTCGTCTGGCGGGGGGGCATTCCCATGGGCATCGATTTCGTGGGCGGAACGGAGATCCAGCTGCTCTTCGACGATGCCGTCGACGTCGATGAATCCAGGATCCGGGATATCGTTCGTGAAGCCGGGTTCGAGGATGCGAGCGTCGTTCGCTTCGGCGAGCTCGGCTCGAAGGATTTCCTGATCCGCTTCAAGGCCGATCCGAACCAGGTTGCCGAGATGGCGGATGCGGGGTCGGAAGGGGATGCGGACGGCCTGGCCGCCAATACCCGCATCATCCAGCTCGAGAAGGCGATTCGCGAGCGGATCGGCGATTTCTCGGAACAGCGGGTCGAATTCGTCGGGCCCCGGGTGGGGGCCGAGCTTCGCTCCGACGGCTTGAACGCACTGCTTCTCTCCGCGCTCGCCATCCTCGCCTACGTGGCGTTCCGCTTCAACGCGCGTTTTGCGCCGGGGGCGGTCGTCGCGGTCATCCACGATCTGGCGGTGACGGGCGGGCTGCTCGTGCTCTTCGGGGTCGAGTTCGACCTGCGGATCCTCGCCGCGATGCTCGCCATCCTCGGCTACAGCCTGAACGACACGATCATCATCTACGATCGGATTCGCGAGAACATGGAGCTGCACACGAAGGCGGATCTCGTCGAGCTGCTCAACAACAGCGTCAACCAGACCCTGTCGAGAACGGTCCTCACGTCGCTGACGACGTTGCTGACCCTTCTGTCGCTCTATTTCCTGGGTGGCGAGGTCATCCGGCCTTTCGCGGAAGCCATGCTGATCGGCGTCTTCGTCGGGACCTACTCGTCGATCTTCATCGCCTCAGCGCTGCTGCTCTTCCTCGAGGAGCGCTATGGCGATCGCAGCGCTCGGGAAGCGGGGAAGAAGCCGGCCCGAGCGTGACGGCGGGTGGGGGGCCCGTTTCCGGGATCCCACCCGCGGCGTCATCGCGTTGGGAGACCTCAGGCGCTCTTGCGAGCCTCGCTCGGAGCCGAGGCCGCCGGTGCCGGTTGCCGGGCCTCGGAAACGGTCCCGGACGACATGTCGATGGTCCCATTCAGGACGGCGCCTTCCTGGACATTCAGTCGGGGCGCCTTCACGTCGCCTTCGACGACGCCCGTCGCCTGGATCTCGATCCGCTCCGTCGCGACGAGATTGCCCTTGACCTGGCCGATCACGACGATCGACTTGGCACAGACCTCCGCGGTCAGGTTGCCGTTCGGCCCGACCGTCAGCTGATGGTTCTTGAGGTTGACGTTTCCCTCGACCCGCCCGTCGATTTCGAGATCCTCGTCGCCCGCGAGCTCTCCCTTGAAGACGATCGATTGACCGATCATGGCCATTGAATTCCCCCCTCGTGTGCCGGTTCGGACCGACGCGGATTCCCCTGTTGTGGACCGGGTTTCGTCTCGGCCGGCCGTTGCCGATCGCGAGACCGGACTCTTCGACCAGGATCCACTCGGGTCCGTCCTGGTTGCCCCGTCGTCTCTTCCAGAAGTGGTCGAGGGCGTATCCCCTCGTCCTCTCGAGCTGAGTAGCCCCACGCTTTCCCTCCGAAGACATGATCCCGGGTGGTCCCGGAATCGAGTCGGGGAGCTTAACGCATCCGGCGCGGTCTGACGTCGCCCGGTCCCGGTCCCATCGCGGATCGACGCAGGATCGGGTGGAGCGGGAACGGGGTCGGCTTCTCGACCCCGGTTGCCTCGCGGTCCGGATCGCGGCGGCCGCACGGAAATGGAAGGAGGCATCTGCAGGGGGCTTCCCCCTCGGATAGACTACGGCCCGGAGGAAAACGATGAAACGTTCGTTGCTCTGGATTCTGGTGCTCGTGTGCGGGGTGCCGGGAATGGTGTCGGGTGCGGGGGCGCAGTCCCCGTCCGGATCGGCGGCTCCCCCGGCGGAGGAGTCGATGGTGGTCTCGGACAGGGGATCGGACCTGCCCGACGATCTCCTGCCCGGTGCGCCGATCGTTTCGGCCGGCCGTCCGCTCAGCGTCGCCGAAGCCGTGGCGCTTTCGATCCGGAACAACCTCGACGTCGAGGTCCAGCGCTATGAACCGCTCATCGCCGAAGCGGGGCGCGAAGAGGCGTGGGGCGCCTTTGATCCGAAGATTTCGGCGGACTTCGCCTACGACGTGCGGAAGTCACCCAATACGTTCCCCCTCAATTCGGTGGCGAACAATCGAGACCGGGTGATGGGCGGGGGAATCGGCCTCGAACAGCTGGTGCCCTACCTGGGCGCTTCCTTCAGTGCGCGCTTCGAGAGTTCGGAAACCGTCACACGCAGCACGTTCCAGCCCTTCGATCCTCAGTACGATTCGAGTTTCTTCCTCTCCGGACGGATCCCTCTGGCCCGAGGCCTGATCTGGAACCGCCCCTGGACGAACGTGAAGCTCTCGGAGATCACCAGTGGCATTTCGAGGGAAGCTTTTCGCAATGCCCTGATGGACAACGTCCGATCGACCGTCAACGACTATTGGAACCTCGTCGCCGCGCGGGACAAGGTTCGTGTCGCCCAGAAGAGCCTGGAGACGGCCAGGGCGCTACTCGAGCAGACGCGCACCCAATACGAGGTGGGCGTCGTGTCGCGGGTCGAGGTCGTCGAGGCGGAAGCCGGTGTGGCGGGGCGGGAATTCGACGTGATCCGGGCGGCGAACGACTACCGGAACGCGCAGGATCGCCTGATCGACACCGTTCTCGGTCGCGAGCTCTCGGCCAGGACGAGCCTCCAGTTCGATCCGACCGAGGATCCCGAGTCCTACGAACTCCGGCAGGTCGACGTCGACGCCTCGGTCCGGGCCGCCTTCCGGAATCGTCCGGAACTGCGGATCGAGGATCAGAAGATCGAACAAGGGGAGGTCGATCTGAGATTCGCGAAGAACCAGCGACTGCCGCAGGTCGATCTGGAACTGCGGTACGGGTTCGTGGGCGTGTCCGGTGACGGAAACGACAGCCTGGGCGCCTTCTTCGGCTCGCCTCCTCCGGACAGTGCCTATGGCGATTCCACCGAGGACTTCTTCACGGGCAGCGGCGCGGACAACTACAGCGTCAAGGGCGTCTTCTCGATTCCCTTCCCGAATACCACGGCGCGCAAGCGGGTCCTCAAGCGCGATCTCGAGCTGCGCC
>DRKE01000036.1 GCA_011051925.1 Deltaproteobacteria bacterium | reverse complement strand
TCGGCCGGGCCCCCCGGAACGACCTCGCGGACGACGAGCATCCCCGTTCCCTCCGGAAACGACTCGCGCACCCGGGCTTCGGTCTCGGCCTGCAACCCGAGTCGCCGCACCTCGTCGAAGGGCTGCACCCCGAAGACCACCTGGATCGTCCCGCGCGGAACGGGCTCGCCCTTCCGGATCAGCTCGATGGCACGCTTCACACGATCCAGCGGAAGGTAGAAGCTCGAGGCCGCCATCCGCTTGCCACCCGCGTTGAGCGCCACGACCCGACCTTCGATGTCGATGACCGGAGAACCCGACGACCCGCCGGACGTGCCGGAAGCGGCCTGGATATAGAACGTGTTGAAATCGTTGAAGGTCGTGCGCCCATAGACCGGCGCGTCCCGATCGAGTCGCGCGATCGTGGCCTGGAGGATCGAGAGTTTCTCGCCGGCATCGTTGCCGACGACCCGGATCTCGGTGCCGACCTTCGCCCGGGAGGGGTCGAGTTCCAACTGCCCCGGACGGATGAAGCGGACCTGATCCGGGTCGTAGCGGAAGATCCCGAAGTCGTGGACCGGGTCGCGATAGACCGCGCGGACGTCGACCTCCTCGTTGTTCTGGAAGACGGCCTCGGCCACGACGGGCCCCGCGGTGACGACGTGGCGATTCGTGAGGATGAGCCCGAGCTTCTCGTCCACGACGAAGCCGGTCGCCGTCGACGTCCCCGGCGTCAGATCGTCGAAGGCGCGCGGCGTGCTGACCCGAAGGACGACGACCGACGGTGCGATCCGATCCAACGTCTCCTGCCAGGCGCGGGCTTCGGTCCCGGCCCATGCGGTCGGGACCGCCGCGAGCAGAACGGCCAGAAGCCCGATCAGGAACAACCCGCCACCGGGGGAAGGGGGTCTCCAGTCGACTTTCGCGTCTCCGAGCCGACCCGTCCCCCTATTTCCCGTTCCCGGCATCGAACCTCTCTTCTCCCGCTCCTTCGTCGCTGCCCTGTCCGACCCCGGCTCGAGCCAGCAGACCCGGCAGGACGCGATCCAGGTATTGTTTGACGTATTTTCCGAACACGTCGACCTCCAGATTGACGAGGTCTCCCTGTGCGAGTCCGGAAAGGGTGGTGACTTCGAGCGTATGGGGAATCAGGGCGACGTGGAACCCGTCCGACACGACGTGAACGACGGTCAGGGAAACGCCGTCGATCGTGACCGATCCCTTGTCGACGAGTTGCCCGGCCAGTTCGGGATCACAGCGGACGTGCAGGAGCGCATCGTGGCCCTCCCGGGAGAGCTGACGGACCTCGCCCACGCCATCCACATGACCCTGGACGAGATGCCCGTCGAAACGCCCCGACGAGGACATCGCCCGCTCCAGGTTGACCCGATCCCCCTTCTCGAGCCGCCCGAGGCGGGTCTTCGCGAGGGTTTCGGGAATCGCCTCGAACGAACCGATCCGGCCTTCGATGGCCGTCAACGTGAGGCAGACACCGGCGACCGCCACGCTCTCCCCGATGGCGACCCCTTCTGCGACGGGTCCGAGGTCGATCCGAAACCGAGTGAGATCGCCCACCCTTTGGATGTCTTCGACCCGGCCGACGTGTTCGACGATTCCCGTGAACATCAGCGGCCGAACCTCCGCTCGATCTCCCGAAGCATCTCGTCGCGTACGACCCCGTAGTCCGCCGCCAATTCGATGGGTGGATTCGGATGCCGTGACACGATCCCCTCGAGTTCCATCTGGTGATAGGCGAGTTTCGAATCGACGAACTTGAGGCCGTGCGCGGTCGAGATCACGACGACGCGATCGCTGCTGCGAACGAGCCCGCGTTCCTGCAGCTTCCGCAGGGCCACGAGCGCCACGCCCGTATGCGGACAATTGAAGAGCCCCGTCCGATCGGCACTCGCGCATTCCTCCATGATCTCGGCTTCCGTGGCCTGCTCGACCACTCCGTCATAGCGACGGAGCGCGTCGACCGCCTTGTCATAGGAAACGGGATTGCCGATCTGGATCGCCGAAGCGACCGTGGTCCGGGCCGCGATCGGCTCGAAGACCTCGAAGTCCTTCTGATAGGCGAGATAGAGCGGATTCGCCGCCTCGGCCTGGCCGACACAGATCCGGGGTCGCTTCGAGATCAGCCCGAGTTCGAGCAGCATGTCGAGCCCCTTCGCCAGGGCGGAGACGTTGCCGAGATTCCCACCGGGAATCACGAGCCAGTCGGGCATCGCCCAGTCGAGTTGCTGGGCGATCTCGAGCCCGACCGTCTTCTGCCCCTCGATCCGCAGACTGTTCATCGAGTTGGCCAGATAGACGCCGTCCTTCTCCGAGACCTGCTTCACGATGTCCATGCAGCCGTCGAAATCCGTATCGAGCGCGAACACGATCGCGCCATTCGCGACCGGCTGGATCAGCTGGGCCATGGAGATCTTGCCCCGGGGCAGGAACACGATCGCGGGGATCCCGGCCGCAGCCGCGTAGGCCGCCAGGGCCGCCGAGGTATCACCGGTCGAGGCACAGGCGACGGCGGGGATCTTCGCGCCCCCCGCGATCATCTGCTTCACCTGGGAGACCAGGACCGTCATGCCGAGATCCTTGAACGATCCCGTATGGGAGTTTCCACAGAGTTTCAGCCAGAGATCCTCGAGCCCGATCTCGCGGCCATAGCGCTCCGCCCAGAAGAGGTTGGTATGCCCCTCGTACATCGAAACGACGTTGTCGTTGTCGATGTCGGGCAGGACCCATTCCTTCTTGCCCCAGACGCCCGAGCCGTAGGGCCACTCGTTGCGATGGGCACGCGACTCGAAGATCCGCTTCCATTCCTCTGCCGATGTCTCGGCCAGGGCATCCATGTCGTGCACGACCTGCAGCAGCCCCCCCGAGCGGTCCGTATAGACCACCTCATCGAGGGGATAGCGCTCCGTCGGATCGCGAAGACTCTCGAACCAGGCGCGGGGTCGCGGCTTGGAAGTCGACATCCCTACCCCTCCTCCTCGATCCGGATCCGGCGAGGCGTTTCCAGGACCTCGGGCAATGCCGAGAGGCCTTCCGTTGCCTTCTGGAAGGCCTCTTCGCTGGCGCTTCGTGTCAGGACGACGATCGACACGGGACCCGCCTCGCCCTGCCCTCGCCGGACGATCGACTCGATCGCGATGCCCGATTCCCCGAGCAGCGTCGCGATCCGACCGAGCGTTCCCGCTTCGTCCCGCACGATCAACCTGAGCAGCGCCCGGCCGTGACGTTCCGCGTCCGTCACGAAGGACTTCGCCTCGATGAATCGGGGCTGGTACGAAAGCGGTGCGACCCGACCACGCCCGCCCCGCACGATCTCCCTGGCGATCTCCATGAGATCGGCGACGACGGCACTCGCCGTGGGCATCTCCCCGGCGCCCGCCCCGTAGTAGAGCGTGGGTCCGACCGCATTGCCACGCACCTCGATCGCGTTCATCGCCCCATCGACTTTCGCCAGCAGACTCGACTCGGGCACCATCGTCGGTTGCACGCCGACCTCGATCCTCTCCTCGCCATCTGCGGAGCGATGGCTGCGGGCGATTCCGAGCAGCTTGATCCGATACCCGAACTCCGTCGCCAGCTCGAAATCGATCGGCCGGAGCCCGCGGATGCCCTCGGTCGGAATGTCCTCGAAGGTGAGCTCTGCACCGAAGGCCATCGTGGTCAGCAGCGCGAGCTTGTGCGCGGCGTCGATCCCGTCGACGTCGAAGGTCGGATCCGCTTCGGCATAGCCGAGATCCTGGGCGCGTTTCAGGACGACGTCGAAATCCTCCCCCGTTCGTTCCATCTCGGTCAGCACGTAGTTCGTCGTCCCGTTCAGGATCCCCAGGACGCGTTCGATCCGATTGGCCGCCAATCCCTCGCGCAGGGACCGGAGCACGGGAATCCCCCCGCCCACGGCGGCCTCGAAAGCGATGTCGAGCCCTGCGGCCTCCGCAGCGCCGAAGAGCTCGCGACCGTGCAGCGCCAGGAGGGCCTTGTTGGCGGTCACGACGTGCTTCCCTGCCGCCAGGGCCTCGAGGATGAATCTTCGTGCGACGTCGTAGCCGCCGATCAATTCGATCACGATCTGGACTTCGGGATCCGCGATCAGGCCCGATGCATCCGCGTCGAAACGGATATCCGACAGCTCGACGCCCCGGTCCGTCTCGAGATCCAGGTCCGCGATGCGGACCAGACGCAGTTCCGCTCCGAGCCGCTGCTCGATCACCGGGGCGTTCTCGCGAAGGACCTTGACGACCCCCGTTCCGATCGTTCCGAAGCCGATCAATCCGACCCCGATCCGAGAGGTTCCTCGTTTCCCGCTCATCGTGACTCCATTCCGTTTCCTGGCTCGTCCCGCCCGTCGAGAACGACGGCCGGAGCGGACGCATCCGCCCCCACCCGCCTCAGGCCCGGGCCTCCCGCAGGAAGCGACGAATCCCCCGCACCGCCTGGCGGATGCGATGCTTGTTCTCGACCAGGGCAAAGCGTACGAACCCCTCGCCCTGTTCCCCGAAGCCGATTCCCGGCGAAACCGCCACGCCCGCCTCCCGCAGCAACCGCTTCGAGAACTCGAGCGATCCCATCTCGCGGAAGGGTTCGGGGATCGGCGCCCAGACGAACATCGTCGCCAGGGGCTTCTCGATCTTCCATGTTCCCTGGCCGCTCTGGCCGAGCCCGTCGATCAGGACGTCCCGCCGTTCCTGATAGATCGCCACGTTCTCCTGGACACAGTCCTGTGGCCCCCGAAGTGCCGTGATCGCGCCGATCTGGATCGACTGGGGCATCCCGTAGTCGAGATAGCTCTTGATCCGTTTCAGGGCATGGATCATCTGCGAGTTGCCACAGGCGAAGCCCACCCGCCAGCCCGCCATCGAATGGCTCTTCGAAAGCGAGACGAACTCGATCGCGATGTCCTTGGCGCCCGGCACCTCGAGGATGCTCGGCGGCTTGTAGCCGTCGAAGGCGATCTCGGCATAGGCGAAATCGTGCAGCACCATCAGGTCGTTCGCTCGCGCGAACGACACGATGCGCTCGAAGAAGGCGAGGTCGATCACATGGGTGGTCGGGTTCGCCGGAAAGGAGATGATCAACATCTTCGGGCGGGGCCAGGTCCGGCTGACGGCCTGCTCGAGATTCTCGATGAAATCCGTGTCTTCGGTGAGCGGCACCTTCCGGAGGTCGCCACCGGCGATGATCACCGAATATTGATGGATCGGATAGGCCGGGTCGGGGACCAGGACGACATCTCCCGGCCCGATCGTCATGAGCACGAAATGGGACAGGCCCTCCTTCGCGCCGATCACGGCGACCGCCTCGGAGTCCGGATCGAGGTCGACCTGGTGGCGGCGCGCATACCATTCCGTGATCCCGGCGCGGAGATTGGGCAGCCCCTGGGACGAGGAGTAGCGATGGTTGCGGGGGTCCTGGGCGGCCTGGCAGATCTTGTCGACCACGTGTTTCGGCGTGGGCAGATCGGGATTGCCCATCCCGAGATCGACGATGTCCTCGCCTGCGCGCCGACCGGCGCGGGTCAATTCGGTCACCTCGGAAAGAATGTAGGGGGGGAGGCGGTTCAGCTTGTGGAAATCGTGTCGGAATTCGTCGCTCATCTCACTCGATCCTGTCGTCCGTGCCGAGTACGCCGATCGATCGAGCGCCTCCACCGCCTGCACGCCTGCGAGGCCTGCGGATGGATCCGCCGGGTCTGGCTGGCTGCCTGCTTCAGCCTCGGCGGAAGGACATCCATCCCTTCGGGACTCCTTGGAATCGCTTGATCTTACTGGAGATTTCCGAACGGAGGTAGCGCCTCGTCAGGCCCCCGCCGGTTTCCGCGCGATTCCCAGGTAGACCAGCCAGCCCGCGGCAAGAACGCCGATGGCGATGAGGGACTCCCGGGGACTGCCGATCACGATCGCCACCCCGATCGCGAGGTTCACGAGCAGGTAGAGCGCCGGCACCCACGGATAGCCCCAGGCTCGATAGGGCCGCTCGCGATCGGGCTGTCGCCGGCGCAGCGCGAAGAGCGCGATCGTGTCGGCCGAAGTCGCGAGGATGATGCCGAAGACCGTGAAATCGAGGGCCTTCGGGAAGGTCTCGAGCAGCAGGACGAGGGCGATCGAGACGATGGCCTGGACGACGATCGCCACGCTCGGCGTCCGATAGTCGCCATGGACTCGATCGGCCCGGCCCAGGAAGAGACCGTCGAGCGCCATCGCATAGACGATCCGCGGTCCGACCAGCACCGTCGCATTCAACGTTCCCAGGACCGACACGAGGACGAAGATCGCGACCAGCGTCCCACCCAGGGGCCCGAAGAGCACCCGGGCGGCCAGGGTGCCCGCATCGCCCGCCCCGGCCAGTTCCGTCGGTGGAAGTGCGAAGAGATAGACGCCGTTGATGAGGAGATAGAGGCCGGCACAGAGCCCGAGCCCCAGGAAGAGGGAACGCGGCACGTTGCGTTCGGGATCCTTGATCTCGCTGGCGACGTACACGCAGGCATTCCAGCCGAGATAGCTGAACAGCACCGGAGAGAGAGCCTGTCCGAAACGGATCCACGACCCGACCTCGTCGATCGGAACCGCGGCAGCCGCCGTGTCCGCCCCGAACCAGGGCGCCAGGCTGCCCTTTCCGAGAATCGGCCCGAGACTGACGAACCCGAGGAGGGCCAGGATCTTCGCGAGGGAAGTGAGGTTGTTGAAGCGGGCCCCGAGATGGGTGCCCCGGAGATTCACGAAGGAACAGGCCAGAATCAGACCGACCGCCAATCCGAGCACACCCGCGCGCCTGAGTCCGAACGCGGGCGCGACGGCCTGGGAGAAGACGACCGCGAGTGCGGCAATCGTGCCCGCATAGATCGCGAAGAAGCTCATCCATCCGACCAGGAAACCCGCCGCGGGATGGATCCCCTCGCGCAGGAAGACGTAGTCCCCCCCGGCGCGGGGAAACATCGCCCCCAATTCGGCATTCGTGAAGGCGCCGGCCAGCGAGAGCAGCGCGCCCACCGCCCAGGCCAGCAGGATCAGCCCGCCGCTTGGCAGCAGCGCTGCAACCTGGGCGGGCGTGAAGAAGATGCCACTGCCCACGACCGACGCCACGATCAACATCGAAGCGTCCCAGAGCGACAGGATGCGGGGCAGCCGGTCCCGGGGATGCGCCGAGGGGACGCCCTCCTGCCCCTGCTTGCAACCCGCCTGCGAAGCGTGCCCCCGCCCCTCCCCGGGAGCGACCTCGGATCCGGACGGCGGGATCATCCGACCGGTCCGATCGACTCGGCTGCGCCTGCCCGGGCCGGCCTCATCCGAGCTCGACCAGCCTCGCAACACCACTCATTTCACGAGCGATATCCGCAATATGCGAATGATGGCTGAAGAGAAGGATCTGGTTTTTCCGCGCCAGCCGGGCCAGCACCTCGAGCGTCGCGCGCGAACGCGGGTCATCGAATTCGACGAGCAGATCGTCCGCGATCCAGGGCATCGTCTCCCCCCGTCCGGCGGACTCCTCGAGGGAAGCCAGGCGCAGGGCCAGGAAGAGCTGGTCGCGGGTGCCGGAACTCAAGCCCTCGATCGGCACCTCCGCCGCGTCCTCGCGAAGGGCCACCAACCTCGCCCGATCCGCTCCGGCGTCTCGAGAACGCTTCGTGGACCCCTCTCCGGGATCGGGAAAGTCGGTCCCGATCCCGACGAAGGCACCGAGGGTGAGCGATTCGAAGAGCCTCCCCGCCCGCTTCAGGAGAGGAGCCTCGTTGGCCTTCCGATAGGCCTCGATCTCACGACCCAGGATCTCCCGAGCCAACCGGATCTCGACATAACGCCGCGCTTCCCGTTCGATCTCGGCGAGCTTCGCCTCGGCCCGCTCCGCCAATTCCGGAACCGCCCCGCTTCCGTCCATCCGATCGAGCACGTCGCGCTCCGACTGGAGCCGGCGGATCGTCTCGTCGCGCTCCGCCCTCGTCCGCTCGATCCTGGCCTCGAGATCCGCGATCTGGCGATCGAGGTCATCCCGATCGATCCCGCGGCTCTCCGCTTCGAGCCGCTCGATCCCCGCCCCTTCGGAGATCTCCGCCAGCGAGAGATCGATCGCCCGGAGTTCGCGAGACGCTTCGTCCCAGGCCTTCCACTCGCGCAGAACGGAATCGATCTCCGACTCCCCGGAAACGCCCGCCTCGATCCGCAGCCGCTCCATCTCCCGAGCGATCTCGTCGAGTCGGATCACCGCCGCATCGAGCGCCTCGACCTCATCCCGGAGCGCCGCCTCCTGTTCCTCCCGGCGCGCGACCTGCTCCCGGCCTTCGACCAGGAGACGATGGAGCCGGACCGCCGCGGACTCGGGATCGAGGCCGGCGAGATCAGGAGCACAGATCCGGACCAGGCCCTCGACATCCCGCCGGAAACGATCCAGGTTGGCCTTCATCTTCCCGATCCGATCGCGCAGATCGTCGCGTCGCACGAGGGTGTTCCGGAGAACCGCACGCTGCCGCGCCGCTTCATCGAGCCGGCCGATCGTCTCCCGGGCCGCTCGAACGAGCTCTGCGAACGAGGATGGCTGGCCTTCCAGGAAGACACCGGTCACGCCGAACGCCGCCAATGCCTCCGCGAGCGAGCGCGCCACCTCGTCCCGGGAAACGATCTCCCGGTCGAGATCGGATTGCAGTGCCCGCGCCTGCGCCAGCTTCTCGAGCAGCCGATCGAGCCCACGCCGCCATTCGGTCATCTCCGGGGGCGTTCGCGGCTCGATCCCGGTGCCCTTCCAGACCTCCCGCCATTCCCTTTCGAGATCGACGAGCTGGGACCCGAGTGACTCGAGCGTCAGGCGGCCGGCTTCGAGGTCCCGCTGGATCCGAGCCTGCCGGGCATGCAGATTCGCCTGCTGAGCCACCCGATCGGCGTCGATCCGAAGCCGATCCGATACGTCGTCGGCCAGCGCGATCGCCTCCTCGACGCGATCGGCCGCCTCCTGGAGATCCCCCCCCGTTCCCGCGTCGACCTCCCCTTCCCGGCCTGCTCCCCCGCCCCGCGCTTCCCTCTCGAGCCAGGCACGCCGCAGACCCCGCCACGCCCGGTCGCGAATGCGGCGGCGTCGCTCGAGTTCCTCCTCGCTGGGCACCCGCCCCTTCTCGCTCAGGGCCGCCAGGGCCTCTTCGACCTCCCCGGACGCGCCCAGCAGACGCCGCTCGTCCTCCCGGACCCGCTCCATCTGGTTCGAAAGATCCTGGAAACGCGAGGCGAAGCGTTCGAGCGTGATCTCCCCGGGAAAGGGCAGCGACTCGAGCTTTTCGAGGGGGGTCGAGGAGAACCCGAGACGCCCCGCCGCGAGTCGGCACTCGCGGGCGAGCCGCTCCAGTCGGATCCTCGTCTCCGCCAGGCGCTCGTCGAGCGGCCCCTGGGCGACGGCCCGGTCGATCGCCCCGCGAAGCGCCTTCGCATCGCTTTCCTCGAGATCCTCCTCCCTCGCCACGCCCAGCCCGGACAGGAGTTCGGCGATCTCGCCCTCGAGCCTTTCGAGTTCGCTCTCTCGACGGGGAAGCTGCGCCCGTGTGTCCCGATCCCCCTCGATCCGCCGATACAACCCCTCGATCCGATCGCTCTCCTCGAGCAGCACCCGGGGAGGCAGCCCGCTCTCGAGTTCCGATTCCCGCCTCTGGATCGATCGTTCGGCGCGATCCCGTTCGAAGACGAGCACCCTCCGATCCGCGCGCAGCTTTTCGAGGCGCTCCGCGAAGTCCTCCGACAGAGAAGGCACGTCGGACATCCCCGCCAACCGCTCCCGGCAGACCTGCCGGCGTCCCAGAGCCGGCAGGGCACGCCGGATCCGACCCAGTCGAGAAAGCGCCGCGCTCGCCCGAACGACTTCGTCTTCGACCTCGGCCAGCTTCGACTCGAGTTCGCGCACGACCCCCTCCTGGCGCTCCCACTCCACCGGCTTCAGCGACTTCGATCGGATCTCGGCATCGATCTTCTTCCATTCCACGAGCGCCGCGTTGATCCGCGGCGTCGTGGCGCGCGGGCCGGATTTCCAGAGGGCCGCCGCCTCCGCATCAAGCCCCTCGAGGACGGCACGAAGATTGCCGACGCCCAGACCCGCGCCGAAGATCGCCCGCCCCAGGTCGCCCTCGTCCTCCAACAGGGCTCTCGATTCTTCCGTCAGCCGACGATGATCGAGACCGTAGAACCGATCGAAAAGCGGTTCCGGGATCCGCTCGATCAGCTCGAGCAGACGGGTGGGTTCGATCGTCGCCCGGTCGTCGAGGGACCGGAAGACGTTCTTCACGCCCTTCCTCCGCAGGAATTCGAGCGCCTCGCCATCGTCGAAGACGAGCCGCGCCCCGATCCGCATCTCGGCATAGCGATGCACGAAATCATCGGGGCTTCGGGGAGGGATCCCGTAGAGGAGATCATGGATCGCGCGCCGCGCCGAGCTCTTGCCGGCTTCGTTCCGCCCGTGGATGACCGTCAGGCCCGGCCCCTCCGGCTCGGAGAGCACCAGACGGAGATCGGTGAAGGGACCGAAAGCCTTCAGGTGGAGTTCCCGGATCCTCATGTCCGCTCCTCGGTGCCCGGATCGAGCAAGCGATTCAGCAACAGATCCCGGGCGGCGGGCAGCGCTTCGCGAATCGTCCGGGCCGCAGTCGGATCGAATCCCTCCTCCTTCCCGAGCAGCGGCGCGGGCAGCCGCTTCGCGAACTCGTCGAAGAGCCCGCCCAGCGCCGCGAGATCGACCGAGTCCTGATCGAGCCGCGCGATCAGATCCAGCAGGTCGCCAAGGGCGTCTTCCCGCTCTTCCGTCCGGCCGGCCCGCCATGCGAGCTCCCGCTCCGGTCGCGTTTCGAAGAGGATCCGCTCGACATGGACGGCGGCACCCGGCACGGCACTCGCCTGTTCCCGGTATTCGTGGATCCAACGCTCCGGATCCCCGGCCAGGGCCTCATGGGCCGGACTGCGCCCCCCCAACACGATCCGCACGGCGACCGTGCGGTCCTCCGCGTCCTGGCAGACGCGCTCGATTTCCTGCCGAACCCGATCGATCGATTCCTCGGCCGCCGGGATTCCCGACAGGTCGACTTCGATCCGCGCCCAGCGCACGACGTCGACGGATCGATGTTCCAGATCCCGGACCATCCCGTCATCCACCGTCACCAGGCTGC